>NZ_PQMX01000077.1:0-26772 GCF_004368385.1 Burkholderia sp. B10
GGGCGGAAGGCGGGCGCGGGCGGGGACGTCCGCGCCACGTCATGCGTTACGCGGCCTCGGCCTTGATGAAGTCGGCGAACGTGTGCAGCGGTACAGGTATAGCGGTGTGTGTGCTTAGGCGACGGAAAGCCCGCGCGGACCACGGCCGATATTGACGTGCGGCTACGGTGATCCGGCGGCCGTCGGACACCCGCGCCACGTCATGCGCTACGCGGCGTCGGCCTTGATGAAGTTGGCGAACGTATGCAGCGGTGCAGGTATAGCGGTGTGTGTGCTTGCGCGACGGAAGGCCCGAGCGGACCACGGCCGATATTGACGTGCGGCTACGATGATCCGGCGGCCGTCGGACACCCGCGCCACGTCATGCGCTACGCGGCGTCGGCCTTGATGAAGTCGACGAAGGCGCGCAGCGGCGCCGGCACGAAGCGCCGGCCCGGATAGTACAGATACGGGCCGGAGAACGGCCGCCACCACGCGCCGAGCACGGGCTCGAGCGCGCCGCTCGCGAGCTGCGGCGCGAGCCAGTCTTCGTACAGGTGGACGATGCCGACGCCCGCGCATGCGGCATCGACGACGAGATCGACGGCGCCGCCGATCTGCACGACGAGCGACCCCGACGGCTCGACGCGCACCACTTCGCCGTCGCGCTCGAACTCCCACGCCGGCATCGCGCCGCTCGCGAACCGGCCGCGCAGGCACGCGTGGTCGAGCAGCTCGCGCGGATGGGCCGGCCGGCCGCGCCGCGCGAGATAGGCGGGCGCCGCCGCGGTCGCGAAGCGCTGCGAGCGCGGGCCGATCGGCACGGCGATCATGTCCTGTTCGAGGCGGTCGTCGTAGCGTATGCCGGCGTCGCAGCCGGCCGCCAGGATATCGACGAAGCTCTCGTCCGCGACGATGTCGAGCCGGATCTCCGGATACGCGTCGAGAAAGCGCGGGATGATCGACGGCAGCACGAGCCGCGCCGCGCTGGTCGGCACGTTGAGCTTGAGCGTGCCGACCGGCCGCTCGCGGAACGTGTTCACCACGTCGAGCGCGGCCTGCACCTCGCTCAGCGCGGGCGTGAGCCGCGCCAGCAGACGCTCGCCGGCTTCGGTCGGCGACACGCTGCGCGTCGTCCGGTGCAGCAGCCGGACTCCCAACTGCGCCTCCAGCCGGCGCACCGCCTCGCTGAGCCCCGACGCGCTCGCGTCGGCCAGCCGCGCGGCCTCGCGGAAGCCCTTCGCGCGCGCCACCGCCACGAACGCGTTCAGATCGCCGAGATCGACTTGCATTGTTCGTCCTTTCGTACAGGTCGTGCAGATTATGACGGGTTATCGCGCAGTGCGAGGCGGCGTAACCTGCGTTCTGTCATTCGAAAACAGGAGCACGATCATGTCCCCCATCGTTCAATCGGGCACGTTCGCCATCGCCGGCCGGCGCGTTCACCGTCTCGGCTACGGCGCGATGCAGCTGGCCGGGCCCGGCGTGTTCGGGCCGCCGAAGGATCGCGACGCCGCGCTCGCGGTGCTGCGCGAAGCCGTGGCGGCGGGTATCGACCACATCGACACCAGCGACTTCTACGGCCCGCATGTGACGAACCGGCTGATTCGCGAAGCGCTGCACCCGTATCGCGACGATCTGCTGATCGTGACCAAGGTCGGCGCGATGCGCGGCGACGACGGCTCGTGGCTGCCGGCCTTCTCCGCCGACGCGCTCGCCGCGGCCGTGCACGACAACCTGCGCAACCTGGGCCTCGACGTGCTCGACGTCGTCAACCTGCGCATCATGTTCGACGTGCACGGGCCGGCCGAAGGCTCGATCGAGGCGCCGCTGAGCGCGCTCGCCGAACTGCAGCGGCAGGGCCTCGTGCGGCACATCGGGCTGAGCAACGTGACGGCCGCGCAGATCGCCGAAGGGCGGCGGATCTGCGACATCGCGTGCGTGCAGAACCACTACAACCTCGCGCATCGCGACGACGATGGCCTGATCGACGCGCTCGCACGCGACGGCATCGCGTACGTCCCGTACTTTCCGCTCGGCGGCTTCAACCCGTTGCAGTCGTCGACGCTCGACGCGGTCGCCGCACGGCTCGGCGCGACGCCGATGCAGACCGCGCTCGCGTGGCTGCTGCGCCGCGCGCCGAACATCCTGCTGATTCCGGGCACGTCGTCGGTCGCTCATCTGCGCGAGAATCTGGCCGCCGGCGCGCTGACGCTGCCGGACGATGCGATGCGCGAACTCGACGGCATCGCGGCGGTGCGCGGCTGAGGCGGGCGGGGCGGTTGGCGGGGCTTGCTGCGGGAAGTGCTGCGTGCGCCCCAAGCGCCGGTCGCCCGAGCCGCGACGAGCGCGCGGTGCCGCGTGCGCGTACCCGTACCCGCGTGCTGGATACATATGATGTCCGCGGTAATGGGAAGCGCGTTCGCTGCGGTCGCGCGATATCGAACCGCGTGCACCGCCCGTCGCGCGCGGGCTTGCGCCGCCCGCGACGCGCGCGAATTCAGCGCGGCTGCGGCTGACCGAGCTGTTCGTCGAGCGTGCGCGTTAACGGCGACTGCACGTCGCCGGTGTGCTTCGTCTGCACGGGCTCGATCAGCACGATCCAGCATTCTTCTTCGGCGATCGGGTTGTGCAGCGTGCCGCGCGGCACCACGTGCATCGAGCCGGCGGGCAGATCGACGACGCGGCCGCCTTCATACTCGATCTTCAGGTGGCCGCGCACGACGAAGAACAGCTCGTCTTCGCCGACATGGTCGTGCCACACGAGCCGGCCGCGCACCTTCGCGACTTTGACGTACTGATCGTTGACCTGCGCGACCACCTTGGGCGACCAGTATTCGGATACGTCGTCGAATGCGGCTTCAAGATCGAACGATTCGGCGAACGGAACGGCGGGGAGGGTCATCTCGTCTCCAGAGGCGAAGGGTGTTGCTCGGAATGGGAAGTGCTGCGTCATCGCGCGCGAATGCGGCGAAAGGTCCGATTATAGGGAGGCCGTCACGCGGCTGCTTGGGTCGTGAATGCGGCGATGCGGGGTGGTCGATGCGCGGGGCGTTTTGCCGTGATGGCGCCGGTCGCGGCCATCGCGGCGGTGGATCGGTCGAGGCGATCGCCGCGAACCGGCCGCCGATGACGGCCGGCTCGACGGCGTCCCGCCGCATCAGACCCACCGCACCGCGTCGCAGCACGGCGCATCGCCTTACCGGGCATCGCATGCCAGTGCGTCCCGGCGCACCAGCGCACTTGCACATCGGCACATCGGCGCATCCGGCGCATCCGGCGCATCCGGCGCATCCGGCGCATCCGGCGCATCCGGCGCATCCGGCGCTGGCGCTAGCGCGCCAGCACCACCCACAACACTCACCACTCACCCAGCCAGCGCCGTCGCAAACGCACGGTACGTGTGCAGCGGCCGCCCCAGGATCTCGATCAACCGTTCGACGGCGCCGCTTTGCGGCACCATCCCGTCACTGACGTAGCGTTGTGCCATCAAGCGCATTTCGTACGCCATCCATTTCGGCATGAAGGTCGCCAGATTGTTTTCGAACGCGCTGGGATCGTCGCCGCCATACGCAACCGGACGGCCGAGAATCTCCGACCAGATGCCCGCCAGTTGCTCGCCGGTCAGCGTATCGGGGCCGACCAGGTCGATCGTCTCGACCGGCAGCTTGCCCGGCGCGTCGTTGCGGCGGATCAGCTCGAGCGCCGCGACTTCCGCGATGTCGCGCACGTCGACCATCGCGACGCCCTTGCCGCCGATCGGCATCGGATAGACGCCGTGGCCGACGATCACGTCCCTGACCATCCGTTCGTTGTCCATGAAGTACGCGGGACGCAGGATCGTCGCGCTGAAGCCGAGCTGTTCGATCATCCGCTCGGCGCCGAATTTCACGGCGAAGTGCGGCACGTCGACGAAGCGGTCCGCGTGCAGCACCGACAGATAGACGACGCGCTCGATCCCCGCGTCGCGGGCCAGGTTCAGCGCGATCAGCGCCTGCGTGAATTCGTCGCCCGCCACGCCGTTGAGCAGGAACAGCGTGCGCACGCCCGAATAGGCATTGCGCAGCGAGTCGATGTCGAGCATGTCGCCCTGCACGACGCTCACCGCGGCCGGGAAATCGGCCTTCGACGGATCGCGCACCAACGCGCGCACGCTGGCGCCGCGCTCGACGAGTTGCTGGACGACCTGGCGGCCGACGCGGCCGGTGGCACCGGTAACGAGAATGGTCATGATGTCTGCTCCTGAAATAACGGTTGGGTTGACCTGCCCTCGTAAGTTAGGTGATCCACCCACGGACCGGAAGATGTGATAAATAGACTCGGTGTCTCATTGGTGGAACGCATTGAGGAAACGCATTGGTGGAACCCATGGACCTGCTCGCGCTTGCCGATTTCAATCTGGTCGCCCGTCATGGCAGCTTCGGCGAAGCTGCGCGTGCGGCCGGGCGCCCGAAGGCGACGCTGTCGCGCCGCGTGTCGGAGCTGGAGAACAGCCTCGCGCTGCGCCTGTTCGAGCGCGGCTCGCGCGGCGTGACGCTGACGCAGGAAGGGCGCGCGCTGTACGAGCGCACCGGTGCGCTGCTCGCCGAGCTGGCCGACAGCGCCGCCGCGATCGCGTCGGGCGGCGAGCGGCCGCGCGGCCGGCTGCGCATCAGCGCGCCGATGCTGTTCTCGCAGCTGGCGATGGGCAAGCTCGTCGCGACGTTCGCGTTGAAGTATCCGGAGGTGCGACTGGAAGTGACGACCGACGACCGGCCGGTCGACATGATCGAAGAAGGCTACGACCTCGTGATCCGCGTGAACCCCGACCCGGACGCAACGCTGATCGGCCGCGTGTTCCTGCGCGACCGGCTGGCGGTCGTCGCGACGCCGGCGCTCGCGCGGCCCGGCGACGGCGCCGCCGCGCCGGCCGTCGTGCGCACCGCCGACGACCTGCGCACCGCGTGGGACGTGATCGGGCCGGCCGGGCCCGCCCGCATCGCGTTCGAACCGGTGGCGCGGCTGTCGTCGCTGGTGATGGTGCGCGATACGGTGCGTCTCGGGCTCGGCGCCGCGTGCTTGCCGGTGTCGCTCGTGAGCGGCGACCTCGCGGCCGGCACGCTCGTCAGCTGGGGCGACGTGCCGGGGCCGGACATCGCGCTATGGGCGCTGTACCCGTCGCGGCGGCTGTTGAGCGCGCGCGTGTCCGCGTTTCTCGCGCATCTGTCCGATGCGTTTCCGTCCGCGAGCCCCGACGCGCTCGCCGCCTATCTCGACGCCGCGTGACGCGCGCGCCTAGGTGCGATCGCGGCTGCGCGCGCGCGTGGCGCCCGTGATCACCGCGATGCCGAACAGGATCACGGCGACGATCTCGACGACATGCTGCGACACGTGCAGCGCGATCAAGCCCCACGCGACGCCGCCGATGAAAATGAGCCATCCGACCAGATAGATGAGCAGGGTCATCGTTCTTCTCCTTGCGGTTGCGGTTCAGCCTGCGGCGCGCTGTCTTCTGCGGCCGCCGCGTCGTGCGCCCGCACGCCGAGGCGCGCCATCAGGCGCCGTGCATCGAACGGCGCGCGCGTCTTCGTATCGTTGTCGAAGTAGCAGTAGACGCCGCGCGCATGCGCGCGCGGCGGCGCGAGGTCCGGTGCGGCGAGGCGCGCGTCGGCCGGCTGCGCGCCGCGGCTCCACGTTTCGATGCGCTGCGCCCAGCGGTCGAGCGACGCATCCGAGTACTCGCCCGAATATTTGGTCTCGGTGCCGTGCAGCCGCATGTAGACGAAGTCGGCGCTCAGGTCCTCGAACTGCGGCCACGGCTCCGTCGAATCCGACACGACCAGCGCGACCGCGTGCCGGCGCAGCAGCTTCACGAACGCCGGATCGACGAAGCTCGCGTGACGCACTTCGATCGCGTGACGCAATGCGCGCTTGCGGTCGATCTCGAGATAGGGCGTCCTGACTCGCCCGTCGTGCCGTTGCGCGAGCGCCAGCGCCGCTTCGGTATCGTGCGGCAGCAGGCCCAGGAAGTGGTCCATGTGGTCGGGGTCGAATCGCAGCGACGGCGGAAATTGCCAGAGGAGCGGGCCGAGCTTGTC
The DNA here is from genome assembly GCF_004368385.1 of Burkholderia sp. B10. NCBI lineage: Bacteria > Pseudomonadati > Pseudomonadota > Betaproteobacteria > Burkholderiales > Burkholderiaceae > Burkholderia > Burkholderia sp. B10. The sequence continues at coordinate 6,057 of NZ_PQMX01000077.1, forward strand.
GTTGAGCGCAAGCAGCCCCTGCGCGAAAAAGTTCGCGCACGCGACCGTCGCGGTTTCGTCGCGAAACCGCAGCATGTGGGTCAGATAGCGTGCGCCTTTCACCGCGAACGTAAAACCGGGCGGCGTTTCGTCGTACCAGCGCCGCCAGCTGGCGAGCGATTGCAGGCTGTAATGCGTGCCGTTGATCTCGATCGTCTGCAGCCGGCTCGCTGCGTAGCGCAACTCGTCGGCCTGCTTCAGCCCTTGCGGGTAGAAGGTGCCGCGCCAGCCGGCGTAGCGCCAGCCGGAAATGCCGATATGGATGCGCGCTGATGGGCTCGTCACGTCGATACCTCGGAGATGCCGTGGATCGTGTCGCGACGAGCAAGGCGCGTGCCGGCGCGCGGATCGCGCTCAGGCCAGGATCGCCACGCCGTCGGCCGCGCGCACGCCGTGGCCGGCCTCGAGCACGAACAGCGGATTGATTTCGGCTTCGACGAGCCGCGCGCCGAGCTGGGCAGCCATCCGCGAAAACGCGACGAGCGCGTCGGCGAGCGCGTCGACGTCCGCCTTCGGCCGGCCGCGATATCCGTCGAGCAGCGGCCAGGTGCGTAGCGCGCGGATCATGTCGAGCGCATCGTCGCGCGACAGCGCTGCGCCGTCGGGCAGCATCCGCAGCACGGTGTCGTTGAAGATCTCCGCGGTCACGCCGCCCATCCCGAGCAGGATCGCGGTGCCGAGCGGGTCGCGCTGTAGCCCGACGATCGTTTCGACGCCGCCGGACACCATCTCCTGCACGAGGAACGCATCGGGCGCGAAGCCTGCGCCGGCTTCGACGTCGGCGCGCATGCGGTCGAGCCGCGCGCCGATCGTGTCGGTGCCGACGCCGACCGCGACGCCGCCGATGTCGCTCTTGTGTGTGACGCGGTTCGACAGCAGCTTCAACACGACCCGCTCGCCGAAGCGCCGCGCGGCGTCGACGGCCTCGGCCGCGTTGCGCACTGCCTGCTCGCGCACGGGCGTCATGCCGAAGCGCGCAAACAACGCTTTCGCCTGGGCTTCGTCCAGCGGTCCGTGCGGCAGGGCGCCCACGTCGACCAGCGGCGCGGCATCGGCGGCCTGCGCTCGCCCGGACGCAGCGCGCGCGCGCCAGCCGGCCGCCTCGCGCATCGCGACCATCGCGCTGGCGACGCTCTCCGGCGCCACGAACGCCGGCACGCCGAGCCGGTTCATCGCACGCGCGACGGCCGGGGCATGGGGGCTCACGAACGCGACCACGGGTTTATCGGTGCCGGGCAACGCGTCGCGCACGGCGCCGGCCATCAGCTCGGGCATGCCGATGCTCGACGAGCCCGCGATCACCGCGACCGCGTCATACGACGGGCTGGCGGCGAGCGTCTGGATCGCGCGCCGCAACAGCTCGGGTTGCAGCCCGGCGAGCGTGACGTCGATCGGGTTGCGGTCGAGCACCGCGTGGTCGCCGGTCTGCAATGCGCGCAGCGCAGCCGCGGTGTCCGCGTCGGGCGCGGGCGTGTCGAAGCCGGCGAGCCCGAGGTTGTCCGCGACCAGCGTGCCGGCGCCGCCGGTCGACGTGAGGATCGCGACGCGCTTGCCATGCAGCAGGCGGCCGGCGGCCAATGCGTTCGGCACGTCGAGCAGATCGCCGAAGGTCTGGGCGCGGATCACGCCGGCTTCGCGGAACAGCGCGTCGTACATGCGGTCCTCGCCGGCCAGCGCGCCGGTGTGCGAGACGGCCGAGCGCGCGCCGGACTCCGATCGCCCGATCTTGTACACGACGATCGGCTTGCCGGCCCGCGCCGCGGCGTGGGCCGCCGCGCGGAACCGCGCAGGGTCGCGCAGCCCTTCCAGGTACAGCGCGATCACCGACGTCGCATCGTCGCCGATGAAGTAATCGATGAAGTCGCTCACGTCGAGATCGACCTCGTTGCTGGTCGATACGAGCTTCGACAGGCCGATCCCGCGATCGGCGGCGCGCGACAGCAGCGCGCCGAGGATGCCGCCGCTCTGCGACACGACGCTCACGCCGCCGACGGCGAAGTCGTCGGTGTCGAGCGCGCCGCTCGCGGACAACGTGACGCGATCCGCGAGATTGACGACGCCGATCGTGTTCGGCCCGAGTACGCGCATCGCGCCGGCGGCGTCCTTCAGTTGCGCCTGGCGGCGCAAGCCGGCTTCGCCGGTCTCGGCGTAGCCGCTCGCGAGCACGATCGCGGCAGCCGTGCCGCGCTTCGCGAGCGCTTGCACCGCGACGTGCGCGCGGTCGGCGCCCAGCAGCACGATGCCGACGTCGGGCGCATGCGGCAGCGCTTCGACGTCCTCGTAGCAGCGCAGCCCCGCGATCGACGGATAGCGCGGATTGACCGGGTAGATGTCGCCGCGGAAGCCGTGCTTCTGCAGGTAGGCAATCGGGCGCCCGGCGGTTTTCGCGGGATCGGCGGACGCGCCGATCACCGCGACGCTGGCGGGCCGCAGCAGTTTTTCGATGGCATTCATTGCAGGCTCCGGTGGGCGCTCAACGCACGTTGTCGAGGAAGGCGCGCACGGCATCGCGATGTTCGCGGCTCGTGTAGCAGATCGCCTGCGCCTGGCTGCCCTGCGACAGCACTTGCGGCGCCGACAGTTCGTAGCTCTGGTTCAGGATCGCCTTGCCGAGCGCGAGCGCGGTGGGCGAACCCTGGATCAGTTCGTTCGCCCACGCGCTCGCGTCGGCGAGCAGCGTGTCGGGCGTGCTGATCCGGTCGGCGATGCCGAGCGCGCGGGCTTCGTGCGCGTCGACCTTGCGGCCGCTGAAAATCAGGTCCTTGGCCGCCGCGAGCCCGACCCGCCGCGGCAGGAAGTACAGGCCGCCGCCGTCGGGAATCAAGCCGCGCTTGATGTAACTCCACACGAAGCTCGCGGCTTCCGACGCGATCACGAAATCGCACGACAGCGCCATGTCGGCGCCGAGGCCGGCCGCGGCGCCGTTGACGGCCGCGATCGTCGGCTTCGGCATCGTATGCAGTAGCGACACGGCATGATGGACGCGCTGCTGACGCGACCAGCCGTTGAATGCCACTTCGTCGGCCGGCGCGTCCATGCGCTGCGCCATGCCGGCGATGTCGCCGCCCGCGCAGAAGCCCTTGCCGCTGCCGGTGACGATGACGGCCCGCACTTCCGGCGCGCGCGCGAGCGACTCGAGCGCGTCGATCAGCTCGGTGCGCATCGCGTCGCTGACGGCGTTGCGCTTGTCGGGCCGGTTCAGGGTAAGGGTCGCGATGTTGGATTGAATCGTGACGTCGATGGTTTGCATGGTCTCTTCCTGCGTCGAAAGCGGGCGGTAGGGCGCCCGGTGATGCGTGGCCGAGGCGCGGGGCCGATCGGGTTGCTGCAAGCGTAGCGCGGCGGACCGCGGCTGCCATCGGCCCGGTTTCACTGAATGAAACTGTCAGCTGACTGCTTGCTGTTTCATTCAGTGAAACAGTGCGGTTGCAGCGCGGCGCCAGCCGCCGATAATCGATTTCACCGCGACCGGTCGGGCGAGCCGATCCGGCGTCGCGGGCGATCAACAAGACTGGAGACAAGATGCAACACGTCATTGCAACGGAGCCGCTGGAGCGCGGCGGCGCCGACCGGACGGCCCTCGACGCCGTATATGCGAAGGTCACCAAGCGGCTGCTGCCGTTCCTGTTCGTCTGCTACGTGTTCGCGTACATCGATCGCGCCAACATCGGCTTCGCGCATCTACAGTTCTCGCGGGACATCGGCCTGACCGAGGCGGCGTTCGGCGTCGGCGTCGGCTTGTTCTACGTCGGCTACATGCTGTTCGAGGTGCCGAGCAACCTGTGGCTCGCGCGGGTCGGCGTGCGCAAGACGCTGATGCGGATCATGGCGCTGTGGGGGCTGGTGTCGGCCGGTACCGCGTTCGTGCAGACGCCCACGCAGTTCTACATCGCGCGCGTGTTGCTGGGCGTCGCGGAGGCCGGCTTCTTCCCCGGTGTGATCCTGTACTTCACGTACTGGTTCCCGGCGGCGCGGCGCGCGCGCGTGACTGCGCTGTTCATGACGGCGATCTGCGTGTCGGGCATCGTCAGCGGACCGGTGTCCGGCTTCATCCTGAACAACCTGTCGGGTGCGCTCGCCCTCAAGGGCTGGCAGTGGCTGTTCGTGCTGGAAGGTTTGCCGTCGGTCGTGGCCGGGCTGTTCGCGTACGTCTATCTGACTGACCGTCCCGAGCAGGCGAAATGGCTGAGCGCCGACGAGAAGGCGCTGCTGCTGCGCGAACTCGAACACGATGCGGCGCTGAAGGGCGGGCAGGCGCACGGCTCGATCTGGGATGCGCTGAAGGAGCCGAAATTCTATTTTCTGACGTTCGCGTATTTCAGCGTGCCGTGGGCGAGCATCGTCGTGCACGTGTGGGCGCCGAGCGTGATCCGCAAGAGCGGCATCACGAACTTCTGGTACATCGGGCTGCTGTCGGCGATCCCGTACGTGTTCGGCGCGGTCGCGATGTATCTGCTCGGACGCCATTCGGATCGCAAGCTCGAGCGGCGCTGGCACTTCATGGGCAGCGCCGTGATGGCGGCGCTCGGTGTCGCGCTGTTGCCGGCGGCCGCGTCCAATCCTGCGGCGCTGATCGTGCTGCTCTGTATCGCGACGGCCGGCTATCTCGGGATGCTGTCGCTGTTCTGGACCATTCCGCCCGCGTATCTGTCGAGCACGGTGGCCGCGAGCGGGATCGGCCTCATCAGCAGCCTCGGGCAGTTCGGCGGGATCGCGGCGCCGTCGGTGATCGGCTATACGTCGACACACTTCGGCAGCAACGCGATCGGCCTCTATACGGTCGCGCTCGTGTCGGTGCTCGGTGGCCTCGCCGTCGTGCTTGGCATTCCGGCCCGCGCGATCCGCGAACGATGATTTGGGCGGAAGCCGCGCGGCGCGGCGTCAGCTGTCCAGGCGCAGCGTAGCCGCGGCGATGTCGTCGCGCAGCGCCAGCAGCGCCGCGGCCAGGCGCGCGGCGACCGCAGACGGCACATCGGGCGTGCGCACGCTGAAATTCAGCGCGAGCGTGCGGTGCCCGTCGATTACGAGCGGCGTCGCGAGCGCGACCACTTCCGGCTGCCAGCTGGCGACGCAGAATCCTTGCGCATGCACCGATTCGACGGCTGCATCGATCTCCGCGCGGATGCGCGGCCACGACGTGCGATGCGGTTTGAGTGCGGCGAGCTGCCGCGCGTAGTCGGTGTCGGGCAACGACGCGAGGAACGCGCGGCCGAGCGAGGTCAGCGCCATCGGCACGCGCTGACCGCTGACGACGGTGCGAAGCGACGCGCGCGGGCTGTAGCGGATCGATTCGAGGTAGACCATGTCGTCGCGGTCGGGCCCCGCGATGCCGACGTTGATGTGCAGCGCCTGTGCGGTTTCGCGCAGCCGGGGGGCGGCGGCCTGCAGCACCGTCGAGCCGCTGCGCAGCGCGTGTGCGAGGCCGAGCAGCGGCAGACCGAGCCGATAGCCGCGATGCACCGGGTCGTGCTCGAGATAACCGGCCTCGACCAGCGTACGTGCGAGCCGCGTGACCGTGGCCTTCGGCAGGCCGGTGAGTTCGACGAGGTCGCCGTTGCCGAGCAGCGTCGCGCCGGAACCGAATGCGCGCAGCACGTCGAGCCCGCGTTCGAGCGAGCGGTTCGAGACCGTCGACGACGGGCCGCGCGCCGTCGTGGCCGGTGAGCGCGAAGAACGGGAGTCGGGCATGGGATGGTTGGTGCAGTGATGGATGCAGAGGCGGCGGCTTTGCGCGTGCGCTTCGCATGCCTGAGCGCGATGCCGCTGCGGCATAGATACAGGTTCGCCGCGTCTTTGTCAAAGCGCGCGCGATTGACGTCAACGACAGGGAACAACAGATGAAGCAACGCATCTTTCGGCGTGCATGGCTGGCCGCCGCGTGGCTCGCATGCAGTACCGTGCCGGTGCTCGTGCACGCCGACGAAATCCACGTGCTGGCGACCGGCGCGTTGCGCGGCGCGTTCGAGCGGCTGGTGCCGGCGTTCGAGCAGGCGTCGGGGCATCATCTCGACATTGCGTGGGGGCCGTCGTATGGCACGTCGCCGGACGCGTTGCCGGTGCGCTTGCGCAACGGCGCCGCCGCCGACGTGTGCTTCATGATCAAGCCTGCGCTCGAGCATGAAGTCGATGCCGGCAGATTCGCGCCGGCGACGCTCGAAGACATCGCGGCGACCGGCATCGGCGTCGCCGTGCGTCAGGGCGTCGCCGTGCCGGACGTGCACACCGTCGACGCACTGCGCCGCGCGTTGTTGAACGCGAAGTCGGTCGCGTTCTCCGAAGGCGCGAGCGGCACGTACATCGTCGGCACGTTGTTCGACAAGCTCGGCATCAGCGAGCAGATGAAGGCGAAGTCGGTTCTGGTGCGCGGCAAGGAACTGGTGGGCACCGCGCTGGCACGCGGCGACGCGGAGCTCGGGCTGCAGCAGATCAGCGAGCTGAAGGTGACGCCCGGCATCGATTTCGCGGGGCCGCTGCCGGCGCAGGTGCAGAAGACGAGCGTGATCGCGTCCGCGATCGCCGCCAATGCGGGGGCAGCCGACGCGTCACGCGCGTTCGTCGCGTTTCTGAAGCGTGCGCCGGCTGCCGCGGTCCTGCAAGGCAGTGGTCTCGAGCCGCGGTGACGGAGGCGGTTGGCGCGGCGTACGCGAGCAGAAGGTCGAAACCCGACTTTCGAAGCCCGACGTTCGCCGCACCGTCGCGCCGCCGATCAGGACGCCGACAACACCACCGACACGCCCGTAGCCGTATAAACCGGCGTCGCCTTGAACCCGTCGACCGTCACCGTCGCGAACTTCGCGGCGAGCGCCGCGCCGTCGATCAGCGCGATCGTGTCGCCGGCCTTCGGCGCATAGCCGTTCACGAACTTCACGTGAAGCGTGCCGCCGGCGACCGTGAGCGGGCCGCCGACGCGCAGGCGGCCGCCGCCTTGGCCGTCGATGTCGAGTTCGAGCGTCGTGTTCGCGAGCTGCGTGTAACGCGTCGCGATCGTGACCGGCGCGGCCGCCGCGATCCGGACGCCGCCGCCCGCGCCGACGTACACGTCGCCGTTGCCGAACGCGCTCGCGGACGCCGCGGCGAGCGTGCCGCCGTTCACCTGCGTGCCGCCCGTGTAGCTGTTGTTGCCGGCGAGCGTCAGCGTGCCGGTGCCTTGCAGCGTCAGCTTGCCGGCGCCGCCGATGTCGTTGCGCCACTGGTCGGCCGCGTAGAAGCCGCCGCGCGACGCGTCCATCGACACGACCACGTTGCCGTTGAACGTGCCGTAGCCGTCGGCCGCGGCGAACAGGTTCAGGCGGCCCCAGCCTTCCGCATCGTCCATCACCGGGTAGCCCGACGGCAGCTCGGTGGTCTTCAGCACGACCCGGCGCTGGTCGGCGCTCAGGTACGGGAAGCGCGTCTGCAGCAGCACCTCGGCGCCCTTGGGCACGACGGGCGGCGCGTCGGTCGATTCGATCGCGCCGAAGCCGAACGTCAGGCGGCGCAGGAACGCGGCACGGTTCGCGGTGTAATCGGCGAACCGGTCGGTCGCCGTGGTGCCCGAATGCGCGAACGCGGCGAACGTCGCGTCGGTCGTTCCCGTGAGCTGCTGCAGCGCCTGATGCGCCTGGCCGTATGCGGCCTGCGCGTCGCTCGCGTAGGCGGTCAGGTTCGCCGCGCTGATGGCCAGCGCGAGCATGCGGCCGCCGATCACGTCGAGCGGCGAGTGCATGCCGGCGAGGATCCGGTTCTCGCCGAGTTCGAGGCCGCGGCTCACCATCTCCTGGAAGCGCTCCGGCACGAGCCACGCCATCGTCGTCGCGTCGCGCATCGCTTCGGCCTCGTGGCCGCTGATGAAGCCGCCGTCGGTGGCGGGCGTCGCGCTTTCGGCCGGCACGAGCGTCGGCGCGACGACGACCGCGGCGCTCCAGCGGTACGGTCGCGCATATTTGTAGAAGCGCTTCGACGGTTCGGTCGACGCGTTGGTGCCCATTTCGTTGAGCAGATCGACGACCTTGCCGAAGTTCGCGTTGGTGCTGCTGCCGACGCCGGTGTTGTTGCCGGCGTCGTTGTACAGCACCGTGGTCGCGTCGGCCGGCACGCTGGTGATGCTGGTCGTCTGCTGCGCGGCCGTGCGCCACGCGTCGGTGAGCGGGCCCATCCCGTCGGTCACGCTGTAGCCTTTGCCGCGCCGGTCGTCGAAGTAGGCCGCATCGGCCTGCTGCTGCGTGCGAGCGGTCGTTGCGTCGACCACGTATTGAACGTTGGCGGCGAGCACCGTGCCGTTCAGGATCGTGCCGCACGGCGTGCCGCTGCTGGGCAGGCCGGAGCACGTCGACGCCACCACGGCCGGAAACGCGCCGTTGGCCGGCGCGTTCACGCCCGCGTCGACGATCATCGTCGACGGCTGCCACAGGTCGAGGAAGCGGCTCACGACCCGCACCGCGGCGTTGGTCGACAACGTCGCATAGCGGGCGTCGCCGCGCTGGTTGGTCGCGATGTTGTCGACGAACGCTGGCACGCTCGGCACCGGTGCGCTGTCGACGAAGCCGGGGTCGGCGGGCGGCGCCGGCATCGCGGCGCTGGTCGCCGGGGTCGATGCGACGTCGTCGCCGCCGCCGCAGGCGGCCAGTGCGAGCGCGCTCGCGAGTGCTGCGACGTGCAGCGGGAAACGGCGGGGTGACACGATCATGCGGACTCCATCCTGAAGATCAAAGATGGCGGATTGTCGTGTGCGATCGTGACGCGGCCGTTAAGGAATTGTGGCGCGTCGCGGTCGACGCGGCCGAATGCTCACTATTTGGTGAATTCGTGCTGCAAAACGTTTGCGGCCGGCGCGAGCCGGCCGCAAGCGGATGCCGGAGCCGGGCGACTATGCGATCGCGGCGCGCGCGTCGAGATGGAACAGTCCGACCGCCTCGGCGAGCCGGGCGCCCTGTTCTTCGAGCGAGCGCGACGCGGCGGCCGCCTCTTCGACGAGCGCGGCGTTCTGCTGGGTCACTTCGTCCATTTGCGTGATGGCCAGATTGACCTGCTCGATGCCGCGGCTCTGCTCGTTCGACGCCGCCGCGATCTCGCTCATGATGTCCGTCACGCGTGCGACGGCTTGCGTCACCTGGGCCATCGTGTCGCCGGCGCGGGTCGCGAGATGCGAGCCGTCCTCGATTTTCTGCACCGATTGCGAGATCAGCTCGCGAATTTCCTTCGCGGCGATCGACGAGCGCTGCGCGAGGCTTCTGACCTCGCTCGCCACGACCGCGAAGCCGCGCCCCTGCTCGCCGGCGCGGGCCGCCTCGACCGCCGCGTTCAGCGCGAGGATGTTGGTCTGGAACGCGATGCCTTCGATCATCCCCGTGATCTCGGCGATCTTGGCGGAGCTGGTGCTGATGTCCGTCATCGTCTCGACCATCGACCCGACCGCCACGCTGCCGCGCTGCGCGACTTCCGACGCGTCGTTGGCCAGCGTGCTCGCCTGCTGCGCGTTGTCGGCGTTCAACCGCACGGTGGACGTCAGCTGCTCCATGCTGGACGCGGTTTCCTGCAACGACGCGGCTTGCTGCTCGGTGCGCGACGACAGATCGAGGTTGCCGGATGCGATTTCGCTCGCGCCCGTGGCGACGTTGCCCGACGCGGCCCGAACCTGCGAAATCAGGCGCACGAGGTTGGCCTGCATTTCGCGCATCGATGCCAGTACGCTGCCGTCCGGCGCGGCGCCGCTCGCCGATGCGCCGGCGAGGTCGCCGGCGGCGATCCGGCGTGCGATGTCGCTGAGCTCGGCTGGTTCCGTTCCGAGCGAACGGATCAGGCCGCGTGCGATGACGAAGCCGGCGGTGGCCGCGGCCACGACCGCGGCGATGCAGATGGCGATCAGCATCGCGCGTCGCGAGTCATAGCGGTCGCCCGATTCCTTCACCAGCTGCGCGGCGCGCTCGCGCGTGTACGCGACGTACGCGTCGGTCGCGGCGACGAGCTGGGCCAGCAGCGGACGGCACTGTTCGTTGATCATCTTGATCGCCTGATCGCGCTGGTTGTTCGCCCCAGCTTCGACGATCGCGCGTGCGACGGGCCCGTAATTCGCCTCGACCGCGGCGATTTGCCCAATCAGTTCGCGGCCCTTGCCGCTCGTGTCGGTGCTCGCGGAATCGGCGAGCCGCAGTTCGCCGAGCAGCGCAGTGACTTCGCGATCGGCCCGCAGGGACGCGTCCTTTTCGGCTTCGGCGTCACCCGGCGTGCTCGCGAGCACCAGGTTGCGCGCGGCGATCGCGCGCCGGTCGACCGCGACATGCACCTTGTCGGCCAGCGTCGCGCGCGCGTTGATGCCGTTGACGTAATCCGAGAATGTCTCGCGCGCGTGGCCGAGCGATGCGATGCCGAGGAACGAAACCAGCAAAATGATGCCGGACATGAATCCGAATACGAGCATCAGCTTCATGCGAACCGTCATGGGGGCGGTGTTCATCTGGGTAATCCTGTCGTGTGTTTATCGTAGCTTTCCTTATTATCTAAACGGTACATGAATAAACCACGACAGTGAATCATGCCAATCGTTTGCGCGTCGCGGGCTTTGAAATAAGTTCGGGCCGGTTACGCCTGTTGCGCGAAAGACGCCGCGTCGGCGCGGCACACGCGGTTTCTGCCCTGACGCTTGGCGGCATAGAGCGCCAGGTCGGCCTGGTGCGACAACGCGTGCACCGACGCCTGCCGCGCGCGATGGCCGGTCGCACAGCCGATGCTGACGGTGAACGGCGGGATGGTGGCGTCGAAGCCCACGAGCTGGTTGCGCTCGACCGCGCGGCGAATCGCTTCCGCGACTTTTGCAGCGCCGCTCTCGTCCGTATCGGGCAGCACGGCGACGAATTCCTCGCCGCCGTAGCGCGCGGCCAGATCGCCGCGCCGCCGCGTGTACGCGCGGATGCATTCGGCGAGAAAGCGCAGCGCGGTATCGCCTTGCGCATGGCCGTAGCGGTCGTTGTACTCCTTGAAGTGATCGGCGTCGATGAACAGCACCGACAGGCTGCCGCCGCTGCCGCGCTGCAGCCGCTCCCATTCGTCCGCGAGCGCGGCATCGAGCGAGCGGCGATTGTGCAGGCCGGTCAGCGGATCGGTGCGGGTGAGGTCGGTGAGCAGCATCTGCTTGCGCCGGTTGTCGCGCAGCGCGAAGGCGAGCAGCCACATGACCGCGCAGAACAGCGCGCCGATCACGGACGCCGATACGCCGACCTTCCACGACAGCCGCGTGATGTCGGCCAGCACGTCCTGCTCGGCCGGCGCGACCACCGCGATCAGCGGCGTGCCGGGCACCTGCTGGTACGTATACAGTCGCAAGGTCCCATCGATGCTCGAGCGCGCCGCGTAGAAGCCCGATTCGTGCTGCACCATCCGTTCGAACGCCTTCGAGCGACGCAGGCGCACCATCTGGCCATCGCTCAGCGGCGGGTTGCGCGCGAGTATCGTGCCGTCGGCGCGCAGGATCGCGCTGATGCCGTGCGGCCCGACGTTCAGGCGCGACAGCAGCCGGTCGAAATACGCGAGGTCGATGGCGACCACCGCGATGCCCTCGAACGTATGGTCCGGCCGTTCGATGCGGCGCGACAGCGCGATCGATTCGGTGCCGCCGCGCGAGCGCGCATGGTACGCCTGCGATACGTAGAGGCCGACGCTGTCCGAATCGCGATGGACCTTGAAGTAGTCACGATCGCTGAAATCCCAGCGGTGCGCCGGGCCGCAGCAGCCGTCGATCAGCCGTCCGTAGCGGTCGGTCACGCCCATGCCGGTCACGTACTGCGCGGCCGTGCGCTCGAACAGCAGGTCATGGCGCAAGCCGGCATTCATGCGGGCCATCGCCGGGTTGCGAATATTGGTCGCGAGCGACGCGAGCGCGCTGTTCGACGTCTCGACGGTGCGTGCGACCTCGCTCGCGAGCACGGCGGCGACGTTGCGCGAGTTCTCCCGCGCGTGCTCCACGACCTCGCTGCGCGCGGCCCATAGCGTCGCCGCGCTGATGCCGAGCGCCGCGACCGACATCAGCGTGCCGAGCACGCCGACGGCGAGATGGTGGCGGCCGGCCCAGTCGGCAATTTTCTCGATCGAAAGAGTTGCAGGCATTGGTCGCGCTCGTTCCGGAAGCCGGCCGCGACTGACGCGGCCGGGTCAAATCCGTGTTAACGGCAGGACTGCCCAGAAATCGAGGCCGGCATGCGGGGCGATGATGGCGGCGGCGCAACCGGCCATGGGCCGGCTGCGGGCGTTTACGCGGTGCGATCGTGACAATCGCGGCAATCGTTGCGCTTGTTGCGATTGTCAGGCTGGTTGCGCTCGGCGAATCGGCGCCGCCCGACCGATCAGTCGAGCCCGCCCTGGCACAGATACTTGATCGACAGATAGTCGTCGAGGCCGTACTTCGAGCCTTCGCGGCCGTAGCCCGACTCCTTCACGCCGCCGAACGGCGCGGCCTCGCTCGCCAGCGCGCCTTCGTTGATGCCGACGATGCCGGTTTCGAGCCGCGCCGACACGCGTGCGATGCGCCGCACGTCCTGCGTGTAGAAATACGCGGCGAGCCCGAACGGCGTGTCGTTGGCGGCGTCGACAGCCTGTTCCTCGGTATCGAACCGGAACAGCGCGGCCACCGGCCCGAAGGTTTCCTCGCAGCTCAGCTGCATGTCGGCGGTGGCGTCGGCCAGCACCGTCGGCGCGTAGTAGTTCGGGCCGAGCTGCGACAGCCGCCTGCCGCCGGTCAGCACGCGCGCGCCGCGTTCGAGCGCGTCGCCGACGTGACGCGCGATCTTGTCGACCGCGCGCGCGTTGATCATCGGGCCGATCTGCGCGGCCGGATCGGTCGCCGGCGCGACCATCAGCGCGGCGACGCGCGCGGCCAGCTTCGCGGCGAACGCATCGTAGACGCCGGCCTGCACGTACACGCGGTTCGGCGACACGCAGGTCTGGCCGCCGTTGCGGAACTTGGCGGCCATCAGGCCGTCGACCGCGGCGTCGAGCTGCGCATCGTCGAACACGATGAACGGCGCATTGCCGCCCAGCTCCAGCGACAGCTTCTTCAGCGTCGCCGCCGATTCGCGCGCGAGCAGCTTGCCGACGGCCGTCGAGCCGGTGAAGGTGATCTTGCGCACGCGGGCATCGGCGAGCCAGTCGGCCACCGCGTCGATGCCGCGCTCGCGCGACGCGGCGATCAGGTTCAGCACGCCGGGCGGCACGCCGGCTTCCATCGCGAGGAAGCCGAGCGCGAGCGCGGTCAGCGGCGTGTCCTCGGCCGGCTTCGCGACGACCGTGCAGCCGGCCGCGAGCGCCGGCGCGATCTTGCGCGCGATCATCGCGAGCGGGAAATTCCACGGCGTGATCGCCGCGACGACGCCGATCGGCTCCTTCACCGCGCTGAGCTGCTTGCCGCGCTGCTGCTGCGGAATCAGATCGCCGTAGGTGCGCGTCGCTTCCTCGGCGAACCACAGCACGTACGACGCGCCGTACGCGACTTCGCCGCGCGCTTCGGCGAGCGGCTTGCCCTGTTCCAGCGACATCAGCTTCGCGAGATCGTCGGTGTGCGCGACGATCGCCGCATGCCACGCGCGCAGGATCGCCGCGCGCTCGCGCGCCGGGGTGGCGCGCCACGCGGGTAGCGCGCGGGCGGCCGCATCGGTCGCGGCGCGTGCGTCGGCCGCGCCGCTGTCGGGTGCGTAAGCGATCGTGTCGAGCGTCGCCGGGTTGGTGACATCGAAGCAACGGCCGTCGAGCGCGGCGCGCCAGCTGCCGTCGACGAGATTGGCGGTGCGAACGAGTTCGGTGCGTGACAGCGTAAGCGGCATGACAGGTCCTTGCAGTGAGGCGAAACGGTTCGGCGCCGGCGGCGCGCGCGCAACGACCCGGCGCGGCCGGCGTGCTGCCGCGTTGGGGGCTGCTGCGCGCCCGCCGTCAGTGGCGTTCGCCGAACAGCGATTCGAGCGGGTAGTGCCGTTTGACGAACGGCGATTTGATGATCACGTAACTGAAATACTTCTCGATGCCGATGTTCTGCTCGAGCAGCCCTTCGACGATCGTCTGGTAATGGCTCACGCTGCGCGTGATGAACTTCAGCAGATAGTCGTAGCCGCCGCTCGCGAGGTGGCATTCGACGATTTCATCGACGTTGCGGATCGCCGCGACGAACCGGTCGAAGTCTTCGCGCCGGTGGTCGGCCAGCGTGACTTCGGTAAAGACCACCTGCACGTCGCCGAGCTTCTCGAGCTGGATGTGTGCGCCGTAGCCGCCGATGTAGCCGGCCTTCTCGAGCCGCTTCACGCGGATCAGGCACGGGCTGGGCGACAGCCCGACCGCATCGGCGAGCTCGACGTTGGTCATGCGACCGCGCTTTTGCAACTGGGTGAGGATGCGCAGGTCGATGCGATCCAGCTTGCTGTCCGTCATGTTCACGTGAGAGGGCAAAAATGGAATGTCCGGTTACTTTAGAGTCGAACGATGGCCGCCACAAGCCCGGCTTTCCCTCGTCCGGCTCAGGCCGGTTGCGCGTGGGCGGCGTCGAGCGCGCGCTGCACGCCCGGGTCGGCCAGCACGTCGTCGAGCGTCTTGCGCACGCGTTCGAACATCAGGTCGAACTCTCCCGCGGTGAAGCTCAGCGCCGGCGCGAAGCCGAGCACGCCGTCGCCGAACGCGCGAAACACCACGCCGTTCGCGTACGCGGCCGCGGCGATCTTGTCCGGCACGTTCAGCGCCGCGTCGAAGCGCGTCTTGCGCGCCTTGTCGGCCACCAGCTCGAGCGCGCCGAGCAGGCCGGCCGAGCGCGCGTCGCCGACGAGCGGATGCGCGCGCAGCGCGTCGAGCCCCGCGGCGAAGCGCGGCGCCTGCGCGCGGCCGTTCGCGAGCAGCCCGCCGTCGTGATAGAGCTTCAGCACCTCGAGGCCGATCGCCGCGCTGACCGGGTGCGCGGAATACGTATGACCATGGCCGACCACGGCCGATTCGGTACGGCTGCCGGCGAGCCCCTCGTAGATTTCGTCGGACATCAGCACCGCGCCCATCGGCGCGTAGCCGGCGGTGAGCCCCTTCGCGACGGTCATCAGGTCCGGCTCGACGGATTCGGTTTCGCACGCGAACAGCGGGCCGGTGCGGCCGAAGCCCGTGATCACCTCGTCGGCGACGAACAGGATGCCGAGGCGCCGGCACGCGTCGCGCATCGCCTTCAGCCAGCCCGCCGGCGGCACGATCACGCCGCCCGAGCCCTGGATCGGCTCGCAGAAGAACGCGGCGACGTTGTCGGCGCCGAGCGCCGCGACCTTCGCCTCGAGTGCGGCGACCGAGGCCGCGATCAGCGCCTGCGGGTCGTCGCCGAGCGGATGGCGGTATGGGTAGGGCGACGGGATATGGTGCTGATCGGCGCGCGGCAGATCGAAATGACGGTGGAACGCGGGCAGCGCGGTCAGGCCGGCGCCGATCGACGACGAGCCGTGATAGCCGCGCTCGAGCGCGATCATCTGCTTCTTCGACGGGCGGCCGGTCGCGTTGAAGTAATGCGTGATGAAGCGCACCGCGGAGTCGATCGCGTCCGAGCCGCCGAGCGTGAAGTACACGCGGTTCAGCGACGGCGGCGCGAGCGCGGCGAGCCGTTCGGCGAGTTCGATCGCCGGCTGCGAGCCGAAATGAAAATAGCCGGTCGCGTAGGGCAGCTTCGCCATCTGCTCGGCGGCGGCCTTCACGATGCTCTCGCGGCCGTAGCCGACGTTCACGCACCACAGGCCCGAGAACGCATCGAGTAGCGTATGGCCGTCGCCATCGCGCAGGAACACGCCGTCGGCGGATTCGAGCACGGTGACGCCGCGCGCTTCGTGCGCACGATAGTTGACGACGGGATGGATTAGATGTTGACGATCGGCTTCGATCAGCGCGGCTTGGTTCATGGCGGGGCGGGGTTCTCGTCGGGTGTCAGCGATGAGTTCATGCTACCGGGCGAGAATTCCACATGCGTCTTCAATTTGCGGGCGGAAACGTATGGAGACGGCGTTTGCGCGGGGCGCTTCGGCATTTTCTGCTGCGCGCCCCGCGGGGCAGGCGCGCGTCAGTAGCCGCGCGCGCGATCGACGACGCCGATCATCGGTTGTCCCGCGCGATGGCGTGCGAGGTTCGCGAGCACGGCATCGACCGCGCCGTCGGGCCGCGTCGCGCTGGCGATGTGCGGCGTGATCCGGATGCGCGGGTGCGTCCAGAACGGATGGCCGGCCGGCAACGGTTCGGGGTCCGTCACGTCGAGGATCGCGCTGTCGAGGCGGCCGCCGTCGAGCGCGGCGAGCAGCGCGCTCGCGTCGAGCTGCTCGCCGCGGCCGACCTGCACGAGCGATGCGCCGTCCGGCAGCGCGTCGAACACGCGCGCGCCCAGCAGCCCGCGCGTGGCGTCGGTGAGCGGCAGCAGGCAGATCAGAATGTCGGTGCTGGCCAGGAACACATCGAGCGCCGCGTCGCCCGCGTAGCAGTCGACGCCGTCGAGCGCGCGCGGCGTGCGGCTCCAGCCGGCGCACGGGAAGCCGAAGCGCCGCAGCGTGTCGAGCACGGCCTGACCGAGCGTGCCGAGGCCCAGCACGCCGACGCGTCGCGACGCGGCCGCGCGCACCGGCTTCTCGCGCCACACTTGCGCGCGCTGCTGGGCCGCGTAGTCGAACAGGTCGCGATGGATCGTCAGCACGGCCTGCGTCACGTATTCCACCATCCCTTCGACGATGCCCGGCTCGATCATCCGCACGACCGGAATGTGCGCGGGCACGCGCGACAGGTCGAACTGGTCGATGCCGGCGCCCACCGAGAAGATGACCTCGAGATTCGGCAGCAGCGCGGCCGGGTCGTCCGGCGGCTGCCAGGCGGCGAGATAGCGGACGGCCGCGGCGTCGCCGAGGTCCGGCCAGATCCGGAACGCGAGGCCCGGCGCCCGTTGTGCGAAGCGCTGCGCCCATTGCGCGCCGCGCACCGGGTCGGCTTTGTAGAGGAAGCTCATCGCGCGGCTCAGCCGAGTGCCTGATTGACGATCGCGAACGCGCGCAGCGCCGGGTCGCGCTCGGGCGCCGCGCCGCGCGCCATCGCGACGACGGTATCGACGCGCGGCAGGCCGAGCCCCTGCAGCCAGTCCGACAGCCCGCTGTCGCCCGGTACGTCGAGGCGCACGAACATGCCTTCGTGCAGCGCGAGCCAGTGGCTGATCAGCGCCTGCGCACGCAGCGCATCGGGCGCAATCACGGGGCCGATCACGTGGCCGCGGCCGAAGCGGCGGAACAGCGCGAAGCCGAGCAGTTCGCCGTCGCGGTCGAGCGCGATGCCGTTGGCGACGTCGAGCAGCGCGTCGATCACCGTGCCGCGCGCATGGCCGGCGGCGCGCGACGCGAGCGCCGCGAGGCGCGGCCCGTCGTTGACGCCGAGCGGGCGCAGGCGTTCGCCGGGCGGCAGCGAGATCAGCGGCGGCTGGAACGCGGCGCCCTGATGCTGGTCGATGGTGCCGATCGCTGCGAAGCCGAATTTCACGTAGAGCGGTTCGCCGGACGGCGTCGCATGGAGAAAGATGGTGCGCGCGCCGAGGCTGTCGATCACGCGCGCGAGCAGCTCGCGGCCGATGCCGCGGCCCTGCTGCTCGGGCGACACGATCACCATGCCGAGCGACGCGCAGGCGTCGTCGAAGCGCCAGCCGAGCGCGGTGCCGACGACGCCCGATTCGTCCTCGGCGACGAAGCCGCTGCCGAGCTGGAACGCGAAGCGCCAGTCCTCGACGCGGTGCGGCCACTTGACCGCCTCCGACAGCCGGTGCGCGGCGCTCAGGTCGGTTTCGGCGAAGGGGCGATAGGTGAGCGTGCTGGAAGGGTTGAGGTCGGACACGCCGGACTCCGGATGGATGGGAATGACCCGCTCACTCTGCCAGCGCGGGTGCGGCGCGGATAGGACGATTCGCCTGTTTTGCGGCGGCCGCCGCCGCGCCCGCGAGATCGACGCAAACCCGCTCGATCCGTGCTGACGAACGCGCGGAGCGTGCCGGCGAGGGCCGCCAATCCGACAGCTCCTGCTGTGGGAATGCCACTACGATGACGGCAGGGTGGCGCTGCCGCTTGCAGAACGGCTTGCCGTGCGGCTCGCCGAACGGCTCACGGAACGGCTCGCCGAATGGCTTGCCGTGCGGCGCCTGCCTGCCGCGCCGCAGATCGTGCTGCACGCGCCCGGCAACACGCGGCGATTCTGCCTTTTGAGCGGCGCCGAACGATGCGCGAACGACTTTTTGCCTTGATTCAATTTCGTTGAACCCAGCCCGTCCCCGGCCCTGCCGGGGCTTCACACCGACAGGACGTCACCATGATCCAGTTTGAACCCAAGTTCATCACCTTCGACTGCTACGGCACGCTGACCCGTTTCCGGATGGCCGACATGGCGCGCGAGGTCTACGGGGACCGGCTTTCGCCGGTCGCGCTCGAGGACTTCGTGCGCGCGTTCGCCGCGTATCGGCTCGACGAGGTGCTGGGCGCATGGAAGCCGTATCGCGACGTCGTCGTCAATGCGATCCGCCGCACCTGTGCGCGGATCGGCGTGAAGTTCGACGAAGCCGAGGCCGAAAGTTTCTATCTGGCCGTGCCGACGTGGGGCCCGCATCCGGACGTGCCGGCCGGGCTGTCGCGGCTGGCGAGCAAGTACAAGCTCGTCATCCTGTCGAATGCGTCGGACGACCAGATCATGAGCAACGTCGACAAGCTCGGCGCGCCGTTCCATGCGGTGTTCACCGCGCAGCAGGCGCAGTCGTACAAGCCGCGGATGCAGGGCTTCGAATACATGTTCGACAAGCTCGGCTGCAAGCCCGAGGACGTGCTGCACGTGTCGTCGAGCCTGCGCTACGACCTGATGACGGCCGAGGATCTCGGCATCAAGCACAAGGCGTTCGTGAACCGCGGCCACGAGCCAAGCACGCCGTTCTACAACTACTACGAAGTCTCGGACATCGGCCATCTCGCGACGCAGCTCGGCCTGTGAGCGACGCGCGCGCCTGCGCCGGCAGGCGGCGCGCCATGCAGGCGGCCGCTTGCCGTTGCGCGTGCGCTCAGCGCACGGATCGAGGGTAAATACCGATAAGGACTCGTTCAAGATGGGGCCGGTCGAGCCGATATATGTACCAGACGGTTAATATATCGAGGCCCCCGCATGAAGTTGTCCACGAAACTGCTGCTGCTGGTCGCCGCGGCGCTGCTCGGCGTCGTGTTGCTCGCCGCGATGTCGCTGTACACGCTGCGCGACGCGCTGATCGACAGCCGCCGCGACGAGATCGTGATTCTTCTGACGAAGGCCGAGCATCTGGTCGATTCGTACCGCGCGATGCAGGCGAACGGCACGCTGACCACGGAGCAGGCGCAGCAGCAGGCCAAGGCCGCGCTGTCGGCGCTGAATGCGAATTCGAAGAGCTACTTCTGGGTCACGACGTCGGACGGCGTCAATCTCGTGCATCCGAACGCGAAGTTCATCGGCACCCGCGCCAAGGGCAATCGCACGACGAGCGGCCTGTCGGACAGCGACGCCTACCGCGAGGGGATGGCGCGCGACCACTTCGCGCTCGTCGACGTGCTGATCAAGCGCAGCCCCGACGCCGACCTCGAGCCGAAACTCCAGGGCGTGGTGGCCATTCCGGACTGGAACTGGTGGATCGGCACGGGCTTCTTCTACGACGACATCAACACCGTGTTCAGCCGGCTCGCGTGGGTGCTGGGCGGGATCACGCTGGCGATCGCCGCCGCGCTCGCGGCGATCGCGTGGGGCGTGCTGCGCAGCGTCCGGCGCACGCTGGGCGGCGAGCCGGCCCATGCGACGCAGATCGCCGCGCGCATCGCCGCCGGCGAGCTGGACGTGCAGTTCGACACCGCCGACGCGGCGCCGGGCAGCCTGCTCGTCGCGCTCGGCGACATGAAGGCGCGGCTCACCGAGACCATCGCCGACATCCAGGCGACGACCCATTCGATCGCCGTCGGCACGGGCGAGATCGCGCAAGGCAATCTGGACCTGTCGCAGCGCACCGAGGAGCAGGCGGCGTCGCTGCAGCAAACGGCCGCCAGCATGGAACAGCTCACGTCGACGGTCAAACAGAACGCCGACAACGCGCGGCAGGCCGATGCGCTGGTGACGCGCGCGAAGGAGGCGACCGAACTGGGCGGCGCGGCCGTGCAGGAAGTCGTCGAAACGATGCGGCAGATTGCCGACGGGTCGGTGCGGATCGCCGACATCACCGTCGTGATCGAGAGCATCGCGTTCCAGACCAACATTCTCGCGCTCAATGCCGCGGTCGAAGCGGCGCGGGCCGGCGAGGAAGGGCGCGGGTTCGCGGTCGTGGCGGCGGAGGTGCGCTCGCTGGCGCAGCGCAGCGCGGCGGCCGCGAAGGACATCAAGGGATTGATCGACGCGTCGGTCGAGCAGGCCGGCAGCGGCAGCCGGCTCGTCGAGGCGGCGGGCACGCGCATGACGGAGATCGTGCGGTCGATCGACCGGGTGGCCGCCATCATGGGCGAGATCTCCGCGGCATCGGCGGAGCAGAGCACCGGCATCGAACAGGTCGGCCTGGCCGTCGCGCAAATGGACGAAGTCACCCAGCAGAATGCGGCGCTGGTCGAGCAGGCGGCTGCGGCCGCGTCGTCGCTCGACGAACAGGCGGCGCGTCTCAGGGCGGCGGTGGCGGTGTTTAAGGTGGCGGCTTGATGGGGGT
>NZ_PQMX01000078.1:0-26200 GCF_004368385.1 Burkholderia sp. B10
GTGTGGGGGTGGGCGTGGGCGTTGGCTCGGGTGTAGTCGTGGCGGTCGGCGTGTCCGCCGCCACGCGCTTCAGCGCGGCCGGCGTGCCGTTCAGGAACGCGTCGATCTGCCGCTCGATCTCCGCGTCGACGTCGTCGGGCACCGGCAGCCCGTACACCCATTTGCGCACGCCGAGATAGAAGATGCTCGCGTGCAGGCTCCACACCAGCTCGATCTCCGCATTGCGCTGCGCGTCGGACGCCGGCGCCGGGATGTCGTATTCATGGCGCAGCTCGCGCAGCACGGGCAGGAACACGCGCTCGCGCAGCCGCGACAGATAGCGCGTATTGAACCCTTCGCGGCTCAGGCCGGCGAAGATGAAGGTGCGGATCCATGCGCGCCGCAGGATCGTCTGCGCATACGAACGATAGAACGCGACGAGCCGCTGTTGCAGCGGAATCGTCCGGTCGGCGATCAGTTTTTCCCAGTCGGGATTCCACGTGTAGACCTCGTCGTACACGCGATCGATCAGCGCTTCCTTGCTCGGGAAGTAGCGGTACAGCAACGGCTGCGTGACGCCGATCTGCCGCGCCAGCTCGCGCGTGCTGCCGGAAAAGCCGTGCGTCGCGAAGTGTTCGACCGCCTTTTCGACGATCTGCCGCTCGCGGGCCTCCGGCGTGAGGCGGCGGCCCGGCGTGGCGGCCGGTTCGGCGGCCGCCGTCCGGCTCGGGCGGGACGCTGCTTTGCGCTTGGTTTCGGTCATCCATCGGCTCCTGAGTGGCGCCCATTCTGCACTTATCGGTCGAAAAATAGCAAGGCGAGCCGGCCGCCGGATTCAGAAGATTTAAGTTCGCCGCCATGACTTTAAGGATGGGGTTCCTTAGGCTGCTCCGTGATCGCCGCACGCATCGGACGCCGCCCGGCGCCGGCCCGTGCGCCGCAACCGAAACGGACCATGCCTCATCTGATCTCGCTGGGAGCCGGCATCGCAGCCGGCCCGCCGTACTACCTGGCGCGCGTGCCGTCGCTCGCGCCGTCGTCGCTCCCGCCCGCCGGGCCGCTCGACATCGTCATCGTCGCGGGCGAGCCCGCGCTTCCGTTGATGGCCGCGCCGATGCGCGCGCCGCAGAGCACGAAGGAAGGTGCGTCATGCCAGCTGGCCAGCTAGCGGCAAGCGGCGCGAGCGCGCCCGATCAAGTGGCCGGCGAGGACGTGATGCTCGCGTCGATCGCGGGCTACGTCGACACGCTCGGCTTCGTCGCGCTGTTCGGGCTGTTCACCGCGCACGTCACCGGCAACTTCATCCTGATCGGCTCCGGCATCGCGGGCGTCGGGCAGGGCCTCGTGATCAAGTGGCTCGC
This sequence comes from Burkholderia sp. B10, assembly GCF_004368385.1. Classification (NCBI taxonomy): domain Bacteria; kingdom Pseudomonadati; phylum Pseudomonadota; class Betaproteobacteria; order Burkholderiales; family Burkholderiaceae; genus Burkholderia; species Burkholderia sp. B10. The sequence goes on from NZ_PQMX01000078.1 coordinate 1,341, forward strand.
GTTTCCCGCGTTCATCGCCGGGATCGTCGCCGCCCGCCTGCTCGATCACCGGATGCGCGTGCGCGGCCACGGCCCGCGCGCGTGCTCGCTGTATGCGATGCAGGCGATCCTGCTGACCGGCTTCATGCTGGCCGGGGTGGCGGCGTCGCCGATCGCGAGCGCCGATGCGCCCGCGACGATCCTCTGCGGGCTGCTCGGCGCCGCGGCGATGGGCGTGCAGAACGCCCACGGCCGGCTGACCGCGCGCTCGGTGGTGGCGAACACCGTGATGACCGGCAACGTCACGCAGGCCGTCATCGACGCATTCGACTGGCTCGTGCCGATCGCCGCGCCCGCGGAGCGGGAAGCCGCCCGCGCGCGCTTGCGGCGCACGCTGCCGCCGGTCGCCGGTTTTGCGCTCGGCGCGGGCGCCGGTGCGACCGCGTATCTGTATGCGGGGTTCTGGGCGCTCGCGCTGCCGCTGGCGGTGCTGGTGTTTCTTGCCTGTCGCGCGGGCCGCCGCGACGCGCGGCCCGCATCCCGCTGAATCCGAATCCGCGCGCGGCGCCACGCCGCGCGCGTCACCGTCAAGGAGAAACCCGATGAGTTCACTGAATCTGCGCAGCATGCTGCGCTCGACCGCCGCGGCGTCGGCCGTACTCGCCGCGCTGCTGGTCGGCGCGCCCGCCCATGCCGACGAAACCCACCTCGACGACATCGCGTCGCCGGCCGCCTCGACGCGCCTGCCGGCCGTCGCCGTAGGCCCGCAGTACGACACGACCCATGTGTGCGTGGCGCCGGAAGACTTCGATCGCTTCACCGACAGCTTCGTCGCGACCTTCGGCGGCAAGAAATCGCAGCAGGGCGTGTTCCAGGTCACGCCGACGCCGAGCCAGACGATGTCGCAACTCGTGCTGACGCCGGTCGGCACGGTTTCGGTGTTCGGCTTCAAGACGCCGATCCCGTATCCGTTCTGCGACGAGCGCACCGGCTATCTGGTCAGCGACATCGACGTGGCGGTGAAGTCGGCGCGCGCGCACGGCGCCGACGTCATCGTCGCGACGTTCCCCGATCCGATCGGGCGCGACGCGATCGTCCGCTGGCCGGGCGGCGTGAACATGCAGCTCTACTGGCACACGCAGGCGCCGAACTACGACCCGCTGCAGACGGTGCCGGAGAATCGCGTGTACGTGTCGCCGCAAAGCGCGAGCAAGCTCGCGCGCGACTTCGTCGCGTTCTCGCACGGCAAGATCGTGTCGGACGTGCGCCATGCGCGGGGCGTCGAGATCGGCCGGCCGAACGACACGTATCGCCGCATCCGGATCGAATCGGGCTTCGGCAAGATGACCGTGCTGGCGACCGACGGCCATCTGCCCTATCCGTTCGGCCGCGAGATGACCGGCTACGAAGTGACCGATCTCGCCGCGACGCTGAAGAAGGCCGAAGCGGCCGGCGTGACCGTGCTCGTGCCGCCGTTCGCATCGGATGGCCGTGAGGCGGCGCTGGTGCAGTTCCCCGGCGGCTACGTCGCCGAGATCCACGCGCGGACGAAATAACCGTGCGCCGCCCGATGAACCGAGCGTGGCGCGGCGCGCTGCCGTGCGTCGTGCTGGCGGGCGGCGTCGCGTTGCACGCGGGCGCGGCGGCCGGCGCCGAAGCGGCAGACGCGACGGCCCCGGCCGCCGCACCGGCTGCGACACCCGCAGCCGTGGCCGCCGCGACGTGCACCGCGAAGCGGCCCGTCGTGCTGTTCAACCGCTGGCAGGAAGACTGGTCGGTGCTCGCGAACCCGTGCGTGCCGCGCAAGCCGTTCGACTCGCTGAAATACGTGCCGCTCGGCGACGACCCGTCGACCTATCTGTCGCTCGGCGCGAGCCTGCGCGAGCGCTTCGAGCTGAACAACGCGCCGCTGTTCGGGCTGGGCGCGGCGCACGACGACAACTACGTGATCCAGCGCGCGAACGTGCATGCGGACCTGCGCTATCGCGGCCATCTGCAGGCGTTCGTGCAGTTCGTCGACGCGCGGCCGTTCGGCAAGAACACCGTCGGCCCGGTCGACAAGGATCAGCTCGATCTCGAACAGGCGTTCGTCGCGTACGTCGATCAGGTGGGGCCCGGCACGATCAAGACGCGCATCGGCCGGCAGGAGATGGCGTTCGACTTGCAGCGCTTCGTGTCGGTGCGCGACGGTCCGAACGTGCGGCAGGCCTACGACGGCCTGTGGGCCGATTATGAAATCGGCAAGTGGCGGCTGATCGGCTATGTGACGCGGCCCGTGCAGTACCGCGACGACGCGGCGTTCGACGACGTGTCGAACCGGCATCTGCGCTTCGACGGCGTGCGCGTCGAGCGCAACGGCACGGGGCCCGGCGACTTGTCCGCGTACTGGTCGCGCTATACGCGCGACAACGCGCGCTTCGCCGACGCGGCGGGCACCGAGCGCCGCGACGTGTTCGACGTGCGCTACGCGGGCAAGGCCGACTCGCTCGACTGGGACGTCGAGGCGATGCTGCAGACCGGTCACGTCGGACAGGACACGGTCGGCGCGTGGGCGTTCGGCGCACTGGGCGGCTATACGTTCGCGAAGACGCCCGGCACGCCGCGCGTCGGCATCCAGGTCGACGGCGCGTCGGGCGACGCGCATCCGGGCGACCACCGCGTCGGCACGTTCAACCCGATGTTTCCGAACGGCTATTACTTCACGCTCGCCGGTTACACGGGGTACAGCAACCTGATCCACGTGAAGCCGTCGCTGACGTTCAAGCCGTCCAGCTCGGTCACGGTGCTCACGGCCGTCGGCTTCCAGTGGCGGCAGACCACGGCCGACGCGATCTACGGGCAGGGGATGTCGGCCGTGCCGGGCACGGCGGGCAAGGGCGGCGCGTGGACCGGCATGTACGCGCAGGCGCGCGTCGACTGGCTGGTCAACGCGAACCTCGCGCTCGCGCTCGAGGCCGTGCACTTCGAGCTCGGCTCGTCGATTCGCGCGCTCGGCGCGCGCAATGCCGACTACGTCGGCATGGAAGCGAAGTTCGGCTGGTGACGCGCGTGACGGCCGACGTGTGACGCGTGATGCGTCATGCCGGCGCGCGGGCGAGCGCGGCGACGAAGTCGATGAACGCGGCGACGCGCTTCGAGCCGCGCTGGTTCGGCAGGTACAGCGCGGTGATCACCGCGCGTGCGGCGCCGGGCGTGACGTCGTAGTCGTCGAACAGCCGCCGCAGGCGGCCGGCCTCGACGTCCGCATCGACCAGCCAGTCGGGCAGCAGCGCGATGCCCGCGCCGTCGAGCGCGGCTTCGCGCAGCACTTCGCTGTGATTCGATTTGAGCCGGCCGGCGACGACGACCTGCGTGGTCCCCTGCGCGCCGACGAAGGTCCACGCCTGCTGGTCGACGCCGAAGTGAAAGCGCAGGCACGCATGGTCGACCAGGTCGCCGGGCGTGGCCGGCGTGCCGTGCGCGTCGAGGTAGCCGGGGCTGGCGACCACGTGGCGCCGGAACGTGCCGAGCGGGCGCGCGACGACGTCTGCGCTCGGCGCCGCGTCGCCGAGCCGGATCGCGACGTCGATCCGGCTCGTCACGAGGTCGACGCGTTCGTCGGTGAGCTGCAGGTCGATGTCGAGCTTCGGATGGCGCGCGAGCAACGTCGCGACGTGCGGCGCGATGCGGCGCAGCCCGTAGGCGACCGGCACCGATACGCGCAGCGGCCCCGACGGCTCGCTGCCGCGGTCGGCGACGAGCGCATCCGCATCGGCCAGTTCCTCCAGCACGCGCTTTGCCCGCGCGTAGTAGACGACGCCGGCATCGGACAGCGTCACCTGCCGGGTCGTGCGGTTGAACAGCACCGTGCCGAGCGATGACTCGAGCGCGTCCACCGCGCGCACCACCGACGAAGCGGCGAGTTCGAGACGCCGTCCGGCGCTCGAGAAGCCGCCGGCTTCGGCCACTTCAACGAACGCGCGCAGCGCGGAGAATTTGTCCATCGGGTCGCCCTCGTGCGTGTCGCAACGTCGCGTTGCATGCGGTTCGCATTCTAGCGTCGGCTGCGTTGCGCGCAGCGGCGGCGTGGGCGATCTTCAGGACGATTCAGGGGCGGGGTGGGAGGTGGGTTGCGAGGTGTGCGCGTGCATTCTGCGACGCGCATGCGCGACGGCTTCACGCAACCTCAGGTCGGCTTCTCCGACGGCGCGAGGCGCAGCAGCTCGGCCACGCTGTCGACGTTGAACGGTTCCATGAGCCTCGCATGGCGCACTGCGCGCCGACGCAGTTGCCCGGCCGACGCGATCAGCGCGAGCGCGCGCGGCGCCACGCGCCGGGCGGATGGCCGATCACACGCAGGAACACGCGGTTCAGATGGCTCTGGTCGGAGAACCCGCAATCGGCGGCGATCTCGGCGAGCGTCATGTCGGACGTCTCGATCAGATGGCGCGCCCGCGTCACGCGCTGTTCGAGCAGCCACTGGTGCGGCGTGCGGCCGGTGGTGCGGGAGAACGCGCGGATGAAATAGCCGCGCGACAGGTCGCATTCGTTCGCGACTTCCTCGATCGACACGCCGAGGTTCGCCTTTTCCATCAGCAGTTCCTTCGCGAGTGCCACTTTCGCCGGCGACAGCACGCCCTTGCGCTCGAGGTCGCGCACGCGCGCAGCGCCGTAGCGGCGCAGCAGATGGGTGCCCATCGCCAGCCCGATCTGCTCGATGAACAGCGCATCGAGCGGGCCGGGCGCGTCGAGGCTGTCGGCCACGGCGTGCGCGAGATGGCCGAGCACCGGGTCGCGCACGTCGGGCCGCGAGGTCAGGCCGCCGACCGCGCTGCCGCCGTGCTCCAGGCCGACGCGTTCGAGATACGCGGGCGGCAGCTCGACCAGCACGAAGTCGAAATTACCGTACAGGTCGGCGCGGAAATGGCGCGAGAAATCGCGAATGTAGATCGAGTGTTGCTGGAACCGGCGCTCGCTCGCGCCCGCGCGCCCGTAGAGCGTGCGGCGGTGGCCGCCGTTCAGCGATACGCCGACCAGGAAGCCGCGATCGCATGCGGGCATGTCGATATGCTCGACGTGCGCCTCGCGCATGCATTTGCGGTGCAGCTTCAGGCCGCCGGCGGCCGTTTCGATGTCCTTCGACAGCAGGCTTGCCGCGCAGCCGAGCGTGTCTTTCGGCGCTGGCGCGACCGGGGCGTCCGGCGCTGCGATGACGAGGTCGGGCATGGATTGTTTTCCTGCGAGTGACTCGTGGCGCGTTACGACGAGTCGAGTTTATACGGGCACGCGTGCGTTCAAAATGAATTTGTACAAAGGTCCGCTCGCGACCCTGACGATTGACTTTCGATGCTCGGGCGCGACGGCCGCACGCCCGAACGCCCGCGCGGGGCACGTGTGCGCGGGGCCCGGCACAGTATAGCGGCGCTGCCCGGCACGCAAGTGACCGCGCCGAGCGGCGCAGCGGTGCCCGCGCAGCGCATTTTCCTTCAAGATTTCCGCCGGCCGTCCTTTTACACTGGCCGTCAATTCGATATTTCCCCGCCCGGCGCGATCGCGCGCCGGGCTCCGACTTCCTGCCGCGTGAGCTGCCGCGCTCATGCGGCGGTCATCCTGAGGTACCCGGAGGCGGCCATGATCCAGATCGGTACTTTGTCGGTCGATTTCGAGCAGCGCGACATTCGCCGTCACGGCGCGTCGCTGCGCATCGGCGCGCGTGCGCTCGACATCCTCGAAGTGCTGCATCGCGCGAGCGGTTCGGTCGTGTCGAAGGACGACATCATGGATGCGGTCTGGCCGGGCCTGATCGTCGAGGAAAACCGGCTGCAGGTGCACGTCGCGACGCTGCGCAAGGCGCTCGGCGCCAATCGCGATCTGATCAAGACGGTTCCCGGGCGCGGCTATCTGCTCGTCGCGAGCGCGTCGGCCGCGGCCGGGCCGGTGCCGGACGTACCGGAGGGCGGCGAGCCTGGGCAGGGCGTGTCCGCGGCTGCTGCGTCTGACGAGTCTGCGGTTTCCTTGGCTTCCGCCGCCCCCGATCTCGCCGCGCTGCCCGACGCCTCCCATGCCGTGCCGACCCCGCCGCTGGTCGGGCGCGATGCCGAGCTCGCGCAGATCGTCGCCATGCTGGCGCGCACGCCGGTCGTCACGCTCGTCGGCTCGGGCGGCATCGGCAAGACGAGCCTCGCCGCGCATGTGGCGCAGGATGCGCGCTGCCGCGGGCGCGAGCGCGTGCTGTTCGTCGAACTCGCAGCCGCGTCGACGCACGACGACATGCTGATCGCGATCGCGGCCGAACTCGCGCTCGACGTCGACGGCGTACCGGCCGTCGAGTGCGTCGGCGCCGCGTTCGCCGAATCGCGCAGCCTGCTCGTGCTCGACAACGCCGAGCACCTCGTCGATCTGGTCGCGAAGCTCGTCGAAACCCTCACCTCCATTGCCGGGTCGCTGCGCGTGCTGGTCACGAGCCGCGAGCCGCTGCACATCTCGGCCGAAGCGGTGCTGCGGATGAGCCCGCTCGCGGTGCCGGCAAGCGATGCGTCGTTCGACGAAATCGTCCGGTGCTCGGCCGTCGCGCTGTTCCTGGAACGCGTCCGCGCCGCCGCGCCGGAGTGCCCGATCGACGAAGCGGCCGTGCGGCTGATGGGCGACATCTGCCGGCGCCTCGACGGGCTGCCGCTCGCGATCGAGCTGGCCGCGGCACGGGTGGCGACGCTCGGGCTCGCGGTCGTCGCGTCGCGGCTGGACGACCGGCTGAACCTGCTGACCGGCGGGCTGCGGTCGTCGCTGCCGCGCCATCAGACCCTGCGCGCCACGTTCGACTGGAGCTACGTGCTGCTCGATCCGACCGCGCGTGCGCTGTTTCGCCGGATGGGCTGCTTCATCGGGCCGTTCTCGTTCGATGCCGCGCGCGCGGTCGCCGCGGAGCCCGACACGTCGGCATCGGACACGATCGCGGTGCTCGGCGAGCTGGTCGCGAAATCGCTGGTGAGCGTCGAATTCCACGGCGCATACGTGTGCTACCGGCTCACCGAGTCGACGCGCGCCTATGCGCTGGAGAAACTGCACAACGAGGGCGAGTTCGAGCGGATCGCCGCGCGCCACGCGCAGTACGAGCGCGAACATGCGCCGGCGCATGTGGGCGTCGGCGCTGACGCAGGCACGGACGCGGACGGGCGCGCGGCGCACGCGGACGATGCGCGGGCGGATGCGCAAGTCCATGCGCAGGCCCACGCGCAAGCCCGGATCATGGCAGCGGGCGAAGCCGAAGCCGAAGCCGACGCTGATGCCCAAGCCCAAGCCGAAGCCGAAGCCGAAGCCACGACCGACCCGGCGCCGCCGGCCGCCGCCATCCCCGACCCCGACCTGTTGACGCACGCATTGCAGGAGCCCGCGCGGATGCGCGAGTCCGCCGCGCACGCGATACAGCTGCTCGACGCGCTGGACGCCGGCGCCGCCGCCCCGCTCGACGCGGGCCGCGAGATGCGGCTGCGCGCGGCGTGCGCGTCGGCGGTGCTGCACACCGACGGCGATGCGCTCGCGGCGGCCGCGATGTGGGATCGCACGCTGGGCCTGGCGGCCCGCAGCGGCGACGACGCGTTCGACGCGCGCGCGCTGGTCGGGCTGTGGAACACGATGCTGACGCTGTCCGACATCCACGAGTCGCTGCGCTACGCGATGCGCTTCGAGCGCGCGGCCGAGCGGCGCGGCGACCCGTCGCAGCGCTTGCTCGCGCATGCGATGGTCGCGACCTCGCTGCATTATTTCGGCGAGCATGCGCAGGCGCGCGAGCGGCTGGAGACGGCCACGGCCGGCCTGGCGGACGCCGGCGAACCGCCGTGCGCGCAGGCGGCGCTCGGCGTCGACGTGGCGACGCTCGCGCGCACCATGCTCACGCGGCTCGTGTGGATGCAGGGCGAGCCGGAAGCGGCGATGCGCTTCGCCGCGCAGGCGGTCGAGTGTGCGCGGCGCGCGGGCTCGCCGCTCGCGCTGTGCATCGTGCTCGGCGCGGCCGCCGTGCCGATCGCGCTGCGCTACGGCGATCACGACATCACGTCGGACTATCTCGCGACGCTGCGTGCGAGCGCCGCTGCGCACGGCTTCGACATCTGGCGCAGCCACGCGGAATGCCTGACCGGCCAGTTCGACATCCAGGCCGGCCATCCGGGCGCGGGGCTCGCACGGCTCGAGCCGGCGCTGCAGCGTGTCGACGCCAGCGGGTTCCGCAGGCTGCTCGCGCCGCTGAACGTCGCGTATGCGGAAGGGCTGGTGCGCACCGGCCGCGCGGCGCAGGCGCGCGTGCTGCTCGACGCGACGCTCGCGCGCTGCCGCGCGCACGGCGAGCACCTGTTCGTCCCCGAACTGCTGCGCGTGCGCGGCGTCGCGATGCTCGAGCACGCGCGTACCGTCGGCGCCGACCTCTCGGTCGCGTGCGAGGCGGACGGGCAGCGTCATCTGCAGATGGCGATCGAGACGGCGAACGCGCAGGGCGCCGGGATGTGGGCGCTGCGCAGCTCGCTGGATCTCGCCGATCACCTGATCGAGCGCGGGCGTACCGCGCAGGCGTCGACGCTGGTCGCCGGCATCGCGCACGACTTCGACCCGCGCTCGCGCTCGCACGACGTGCGCCGGCTGCTGCGGGTGCAGAGTTTCGTGCGTCAGGACGCGGCGCCCGTGCCGTCCCGCCCGCGCGCCCGACACGACGCCGTCGACGCGGCGCAGCAGGGGGCATGACGATGCGCGCGTTCGGGGCGGCGGGGCCGCTGTGGGTGGGCGGCATGCGTGCCGCCGCGCGCGTGCCGGCTGCATTGGCGAGTGCGTACGCGCCGCGGACCGCGCGGCGCGCCGCGCACCGGAGGCCCGACAGTGCTTAGAGCGACGGAACCCGCGCACTCGGCGGATCTCGTCGTCTTCAACGGCAAGATTGCGACACTGGACGAGCGGGGCTCGTTCGTCAGCGCGCTCGCGGTGAAGGACGGGCGCATCGTCGCGACCGGCGACGATCGCGACGTGCTGCGCCATGCGGGCGTCGCCACGACGCGCATCGACCTGCACGGCCGCACCGTGATTCCCGGCCTCGTCGATGCGCATCTGCAGGCGATCCGCGGCGGCCAGACTTTCAACCTCGAATTGCGCTGGGACGGCATACCGTCGCTCGCCGACGCGCTCGACCGGTTGCGCCGACAGGTGCGGCGCACGCCTGCGTCGCAGTGGGTGCGCGTCGCCGGCGGCTGGAGCGCGCTGCAGTTCGCGGAAAAGCGCGGGCCGACGCTCGCCGAACTCAATGCGATCGCACCCGATACGCCCGTGTTCGTCCAGCATCTGGGCGACAGCGCGTGGCTGAACGCGGCCGCGCTGCGCGCGCTCGGCTACGACCGCGACACGCCCGATCCGGGCGGCGGCGAACTGCGGCGCGACCGCTACGGGCGACCGACCGGGCTGCTGCTCGCGCGGCCCGACCCGGCGGTGCTGAGCGCGGCGCTCGACCCTGCGCCGGCGCTGTCGGACGCCGACCGCCTCAATTCGACGCGACAGTTCATGCATGCGCTGAATCGCGTCGGCGTGACGAGCGCGATCGACGCGGGCGGCGACGGCCTCGCCTATCCGGACGACTATGCGGCCGTCATGACGCTCGCGCGGCGCGGCGAGCTGACGACGCGCATCGCCTACGCGCTCGGCGCGCGGCATGCGGGCCGCGAAGTCGACGACTTCGCGAAATGGATCGCGCTGACGGCGCCCGGCGACGGCGACGCGTTCCTGCGCGCGCACGGCGCCGGCGAGCGGCTGCTGTTCTCGGCGGTCGATCTCGGCAACTTCCTCGAGCCGCGCACCGAGCTGCCGGCGTCGCTCGAGGCCGATCTCGCGGCCGTCGTGCGGCTGCTGGTGCGTCACCGCTGGCCGTTCCGGCTGCATGCGACCTACGACGAGTCGATCGGCCGTTTCCTCGACGTTCTCGAAGCGGTGAATCGCGAGCTGCCGTTCGACGGCTTGCGCTGGTGCTTCGATCGTTGTGAAACGCTGTCGGACGCCAATATCGCGCGGATCGCGGCGCTCGGCGGCGGCGTGACCGTGCAGCCGCGCATGGCGTTCCAGGGCGAGGCGTTCATCGCGCGCTACGGCGCGGCCGCGGCGCGCCGCGCGCCGCCGATCCGCGCGATGCTCGCGGCCGGGCTGCCGGTCGGCGCGGGCTCCGGTGCGACGCAGACGGCCGGCTACAACCCGTTCGTCGCGCTGCACTGGATGGTGTCGGGGCGCTCGGTGGGCGGCACGGCGCTGTACCCCGCGCGTGCGCGGCTCGGCCGGATGGAGGCGCTGCGCGTGCACACGCTCGGCAGCGCGTGGTTCTCGGCGGACGAGCACCGCAAGGGCGCGCTGACGCCCGGCCGGTACGCGGACTTCGCGGTGCTGAGCGACGACTACTTCGCGATCGACGTCGCGCGCATTCCGCAGTTGTCGTCGGTGCTGACGGTCGTGGACGGCAAGGTCGTGCACGCGGACGCCGAATTCGCGTCGCTCGCGCCGCCGTTGCCGCCCGTCAGCCCGGCGTGGTCGCCGGTGGGCGACCGCGGCGCAGACGGCGGCGCCGACGAGGCGGCGGGCGGCGCGCGAGCCCATGCGCGCGCGTCGGCGGCGGCGGGCGCATGCGCCGAGCCGGGGATGGACGCGTGCCGTACCCGCGGCCACGGACGCCGCTTCGCGCGCGCGCGCTTTCCGACGGCGAGCGCGGCCGGCGATCGTTGCGACGCGTTCGGCTGCCGTTGCGTCGGGTTCTAGCGCGCCGGCCCGGCGTGCCGCGTGCGCGGCCGCGCGTTGCATTGAACGATTTTCCGCCCCGTGCACGGGGCATGAGGAGACGAGATGAATGCTGCGCACACGCGCGCACCGGCTGACGGCGGCGAAGTGGCCGGCGTGCGCATTCCGCGCACGCCGCTGGCGATCGACGCGGCCGACGCGGCGCGCGCATCGTTGCCTGCCGCGCTCGCCGCTCACGCCGCGCGCGTATTCGTGTTCGCGTCGCTCGCCGCGCGGCGCGCGGGCGACCCGTGCGATGCCGATGCGCTGTATGTCGCCGCGATGTACGTGAACATGGGATTGAGCCACGCGTACTGCCGCTCGACCGCCCGTTACGAGCTCGACGGGGCGGATGCCGCGCATGCGCTGCTGCTGCGGCATCGCCGCTCGCGGCGCATGCGCGACGACGTGTGGCACGCGATCGCGCTGCATACGACGCCGGGCGTGGCCGTGCGCGCATCGCCGCTCGCGCGCGCGCTGGCCGGTGCGGTGTCGACCGATCTGATGGCGACCGACTTCGACGCCTATACGGCCGACGAGCGGGCCGCGCTGCTGGCCGCGTACCCGCGCGGCAACGGCTTTCGCGAGGCGTTTCTCGACACGGTCGCGCGCGGCGTCGAACATCGGCCGCAGTCGACGTTCGGGACGTGGAGCGCCGACGTGCTCGAACGCGCCGATCCGGATTTTCATCGGCCGAACTTCTGCGGGCGCGTGCTGGGCGCGCGCTGGACCGACGCGTGACGGCGTCGGGGCGGCCGGGCGATGGCCAGCTGCCGAGGGACGGGGCGGGCAGCGACGGGTAACTGCACGCCGTCCACGCCCCACATCCCTACACGGCCGCTTCCGCCGCATCGTGCCGCGCATAGTCGACGTAACCGGCGCGGTCGCCGCCGTACCAGCCGATCGACTTCGGCTGCGCGAGCGGCGCCCGCGTCGCGATGCGCTCGACGAGATCCGGATTGGCGATGTACGCACGCGCGAACGCGACGAGATCGGCGTCGCCGGCATCGATCAGCGCGTTCGCCGCGTCCGGCGCGATGCCGCCGTTGACGATCAGCGTGCCGCCGAACGAGCGGCGCGCCTGCGCGACGATGCGCGGCAGATCGGGCTCGCCGCTCCAGCCGTTGGTGTCGGCCGCGTGCAGGTAGGCGACGCCCGCGTCGTCGAGCATGCGCCCGACGTAGGCGTAGGTCGCATCGGGATCGGCGTCGCGCACGTTGTTGTACTTCGCGTACGGCGAGACGCGCACGCCGACGCGGCTCAGCGGCATCACGCCGCCCACCGCGTCGACGATCTCCTCGAGAAAGCGCGCGCGGTTCGCGACCGAGCCGCCGTAGCGATCGTCGCGGCGGTTCAGCGTCGACGACAGAAACTGGTGCGGCAGATAGCCGTTGGCCGCATGGATCTCGACGCCGTCGAAGCCCGCGGCCATCGCCTGCATTGCCGCGTGGCGGAATTCGGCGACCGCCGCGACCACTTCGTCGGTCGTCATCGCGCGCGATGGCGTCGCGTGGATCTTCGTGTAATAGCCGTTGCGCAGCTGCGCCCACACCTGGAGCTGTTCGAGGTCGTCGTTCACGCCCGACGGCGACAGCGGCGCGGCGCCGTCGAGCAGCGCCAGCGAGCCGACGCGCCCGCCGTGCCACAGCTGCGCGAAGATGCGCCCGCCGTGCGCATGGACGGCGTCGGTGATCTTCTTCCAGCCGGCGACCTGCGCGTCGTCGATCAGCCCGGGCGTCGCTTCGAACGCCGCGGACGCCGTGCTGACGTTGGTCGCCTCGGTCACGATCAGCCCGGCCGACGCGCGCTGCGCGTAGTACTCGGCCATCAGTTCGGTCGGCAGGCCGCGCGACGGCGCGCGCGAACGCGTCATCGGCCCCATCACGACACGGTTGGGCAGCGCGAGGCCGCGCAGGTCGTAGGCACTGAGCAGGGAAGACATGGTGGACTCCTTTCGTTTCACGTTGGGCGCGGTGACGTCCGCGCGGTCAGCCTTGGGCGTGGCGGCGCGCATGCGGCCGCCCGATCGCGAGGTAGTGCGCGAGCGCGACGACCGGGAACACCCCGGCCACCGCCGCGACGAGCGGCCAGCCGCCGCGTTCGTAAAGCGGGCTCGCGAGCGCCGAGCCGAGCGCGCCGCCGACGAAGATGCTCGTCATGTACAGCGCGTTCAGGCGATTGCGGCTCGCCGCGTGCAGCGCATAGATCTCGCGCTGGCCGAGCACCATGTTCATCTGCACCGCGAAGTCGAGCACGATGCCGGTGACGACGAGCCCGTACAGGCCCGCGCCGTGCACCAGCGCGATCGCATACGCGAGGGCGCCGGCGATCAGCGCGATCAGCGTCGCGCGCACCGTATGGCCGGCGTCCGCGAGCCGGCCGGCCACCGGCGCCGACGTCGCGCCGATCGCGCCGACCAGCGCGAACACGCCGATCGCCGTTTGCGACAGGCCGTAGTGGCGCGTCAGTTCGACCGGCACGGCGGTCCAGAACAGGCTGAACGACGCGAACATCAAGCCCTGGTAGAACGCGCGGTGACGCAGGATCGGCATCGTGCGGACCAGATGCAGCAGCGAGCCGATCAGCTCGAAGTAGGTCGCGCGATGGTCGGGCTGGCGCGCCGGAATCGTCAGCGCGAGCACCGCGGTGACGAGCGTCATCAGCACGGCCGCCGCCGCGAACACGAAGCGCCAGCCGAACGCGTCGGCGACCACGCTCGACAGCGGACGCGCGAGCAGGATGCCGAGCAGCAGCCCGCTCATGATGGTGCCCACCACGCGGCCGCGCGAATGATCGGGCGCGAGATGCGCGGCGAGCGGCACCAGGATCTGGACCGCCACCGAGCTGAAGCCGATCAGCAGCGAGATCGCCAGAAACAGCCCGGCGGTGTGCACGAACGCGGCCGCCGCGAGGCTCGCGATCGACACGACGGCCGTCACGATCATCAGCTTGCGGTTCTCGAGCAGGTCGCCGAGCGGCACGATGAAGAACAGGCCGAGCGCATAGCCGATCTGCGTCAGCGACACGATCAGGCTCGCCGTATCGCCCGACATGTGGAGCCCCGGCGCGATCAGTTCGGTGATCGGCTGCGCGTAGTACAGGTTCGCGACGATCGCGCCGCAACTGAACGCGAACAGCAGGATCAGCCCCTGCGTGAGTTTGGCGCCGTGCGCGCCCGCCGCGAGCGGCGTTGAATCTGCTGACATGGTCGACTCCTGAAAAAGGGAAGGGCGGGCGCCGTATCACCGCGCCGGCAGCGCCTGTCGGCCCGGCGGGCGACGATGCACCGCATTGCCGTCGATACTATTGATCATTCGATAAAACGGGAATCGAGCGGGCACGCAATCGAGCGTTGCGCGGCACGCAAAGGTGCCGCGCCGCGCGGGTTCAGCCGCGCTGGCCCTGCAGGGTGGGAATCCGCTCGAACTGGCTCGCGAGCCAGTCGACGAACACCTTGAGCTTGACGGGGATGTGACGGTTGGGCGGATACAGCACCGAGATCGGCCGCGGCGGCGCGTTGAATGCGGTCAGCACTTCGCGCAGCCGCCCCGACTTCAGGTACGGGTCGACCAGATACAGCGACGTCTTGATGAGGCCGATGCCGGCCACGCCGCACTCGATGTAGTTGTCCGCATCGTTGACGGCGACCGTGCCGCACATCTGCACGACGCGCGGTTCGCCGTCGACCACGTAGTCCCACACGCGCGGCCGGCCGGTGTCGGCCGAGATGTGGCTGACCGCGACGTGCTGCGCGAGATCGTCGACGGTCTCGGGTTCGCCGAAGCGGGCGAGGTATGCGGGCGACGCGCACGTGCAGGTGGTCAGGCTGCCGATCCGCTTCGCGATCATCCCCGAGTCGTCGAGCGCGCCGATGCGCACCACGCAGTCGACGCCTTCGCCGACCAGGTCGATCTGCCGGTCGGTCACGCCGAGCTCGATCATGATGCCCGGATGCGCTTCGAGAAACTCCGGCAGCGCCGGCACCACGACCTGCCGCGCCATCGCCGGCGGCAGGTTGACCTTCAGGCGGCCGCGCGGCACGTTGCGCGCATGCGAGACCGACGCCTCCATGTCGTCGATCTCGCGCAGCACCGCGACCGAGCGCTCGTAGTACGCCTGACCGTCCTCGGTCAGCGAGATGCGGCGCGTGGTGCGGTTCAGCAGCCGGCAGCCGAGGTGCTGTTCGAGTGCGCTCAGCAGCGCGGACACGCGCGGCGTCGTGAGGCCCGTGGTGTCCGACGCGCGCGTGAAGCTGCCGGTTTCGACGATGCGCGTGAACACGCGCATCGAAAGCAAGGTATCCATCGTCGGGGTTCTCCAGGCGGTGGGCGCGTGGCGCCGGTGCGTGCCGGCGCCAGCGGCGCGGGTAGGTCGGGCGTCGCGCGGCGCGCTACGCGTCGATGCGTTTTCTCAGCGCGTCGCCGGCGAACGGCATCTCCCGCATGCGCTGGCCGGTCGCATCGAAGATCGCATTGGCCAGTGCGCCGGCGGTCGGCCCCATCGACGCCTCGGCCGCACCGAGAAACGGCGCGCCCGGACGATTGACGAGGTGCACCTTCACGCTTTGCGGTGCGGCGGAGAAACGCAGGATAGGATAACTGCTCCAGTCGAAGCTGCGGATCCGCTCGGTGTCGTATTTCAGCGCCTCGTACAGCGTCCAGCTCGCGGCCTGCACGATGCCGCCTTCGATCTGGTTGCGGATGCCGTCCGGCGACACGATCTGGCCGGCGTCGACGGCCGCTTCCGCGTGCTCGAGCGTGACCTGCCCCGTCTCCGGCACGATCGACACCTCGACCGCGATCGCGACGTACGCCATCAGGTTCTTGTACTTGCCGAACGCGAAGCCGACGCCGCGGTTGCGCGCGCGCGGCGGCCGCGGCCAGCCGAAGTGCGTCGCGACGAGCTGGATGACCTGGCGCGCGCGATGGTCGTCCATGTGGCGCAGCCGGAACTCGACCGGATCGACGCCGGCCGCGTGCGCGAGCTCGTCCATGAAGCTCTCGATCGCCCAGACGTTGGTGTGCGCGCCGAGCGAGCGCATCGCGGAGGTCTGCAGCGGCATCGTCGGCGAGAAGTTGTTGACGATGTGCTGGTTCGGCAGCGTGTACAGCGGGATCGCGTTGCGGTCGGCGCCGCCTTCGGGCTGCAGCATCGGCGTCGACGGCGCGGGCACGAACGGCGGCTCCAGCATGCGCGCGGGCAGCAGCCGGCCGGCGTCGACGATCCGCTCGTTGTGCGAGCTGCTCCACAGCGCGTAGTTCCAGTCGACGATGCGGCCGCTCGCGTCGAGCGACGCGCTGACCTCGGTCACCATCGCCGGCGTGAAGTGATCCCACGTGTGTTCCTGCTCGCGCATCCACTGCACGCGGATCGGCTTGCCGGGCAGCGCGGCCGCGATCAGCGCGGCGTGCGCGGCCACGTCGTCCGCGCCGTTGTGGCCGTAGCAGCCCGAGCCCTCGGTGTGGATGCAGCGCACGTTCGCCTTCGGCATCGACAGCATCTGCGCGAGCGCATCGCGCAGCGGGTAGACGCCCTGCGAATGGGTCCACACCGTCATCGTTCCGTTCTCGAGATGCGCGACCGAACACGACGGCCCGATCGACCCGTGCAGCAGATAGTTCTTCAGGAACGTCGCGTTCAGCGTCTTCGTGGCCGGCGCCGTCGCCGCGTGCGTGTTCGCGATTTCGATGCGCTGCGTCGAGATCCGCTTCAGGTCCGCGTGGACGGTGGCGCGATCGGGCAGCTTGCGGCCCGGCGACCAGCGGCTGCCGGCGGCCAGCGCGCGCTGCGCGACCACCGCCTGCCACTCGCCCTGGGCGACCACCGCGAGCATGCTGCCGTTGCGCACGATCCGCACGACGCCCGGCAGCTTCAGGATCGCGGCTTCGTCGAACGACAGCAGCTTCGCGTCGTACACCGGCGGCATCACGACGCGCGCGTGCAGCATGCCGGGCAGCTGCATGTCCTGCACGTAGCTGACGCCGCCCGTGACCTTGTTCGGAATGTCGACGCGCGGCAGCGACGTGCCGATGACCGCGAACGTCGACGGATTCTTCAGCGGCGAGGTCGGCGCCGCGTTGCGGTGCAGGTCGACCGTGCGGATCGCGTCGCCGTAGGTCATCGTGCGGCCGTCGGGCGCGCGGATCACCGCGTCGGCCGTGGTCAGCGTGTTCGGAGCGACGCCCAGGCGCTTCGCCGCGCCCTCGACCAGCAGCGCGCGCACCTGCGCGGCCGCATTCAGCAGCGCGGAGCCGCTGTCGGCCATCGTGTGGCTGCCGGCGGTCAATCCCTCGTCGGGCGACGCGCCGGTGTCGGCCGTCAGGAACGTGATCAGCGACGGCTTCATGTCGAGCTGCTCGGCGGCGACCTGCAGCAACGCGGTGCGAATGCCGGTGCCCAGCTCGACCTTGCCGGTGAAGACGGTCACCTTGCCGTCGGGCGCGATCTTGATCCACGCGTCGAGCAGCGGATTCGTCTTCAGGCTGCCGGCCAGCGTCTGCGTGGCTTTGGAGACGTGAACGGCCGCGCCTTCGTCGGCGATCACGAGCTGCGCCGCCGCGCGCGCGGCGGGCGCGAGCGTGAACGCGACGAACAGCGCGCCGGAGACGATGAAATGCCGGCGGCCTTCGTCGATGTCGTCGTGGGAATTCATCACAGTGCCTTGCTGATCGTGACGGGAGCGGAAGCCGGTTCCGGGGCCGGCAGCCCGGCGACCGAGCGCACGGCCGCGAGAATGCGCATGTGCGTGCCGCAGCGGCACAGATTCGGTTCCATGTGCGTGCGCAGCTCCTGCTCCGTCGGTTTCGGATTGCGCTCGAGCAGCGCCTGCGCGCGCATGATCATGCCGGCGATGCAGTAGCCGCACTGCGCGGCCTGGTGCTCGACGAACGCGCGCTGCAGCGGCCCCGGATGCTCGGCGGTGCCGAGGCTTTCGATCGTGCGTACGTTGCGCGAACCGACCGCGGCGACCGGCATCAGGCACGAGAAGGTCGGCTTGCCGTCGACGATCACGGTGCAGGCGCCGCATTGGCCGAGCCCGCAGCCGAACTTCGCGCCGTGCAGGTGCAGGTCGTTGCGCAGCGCGTACAGCAGCGGCGTGGATGGATCGATGTCGAGCGTGTGCCGCACGCCGTTGACGGTGAGGGTGATCATCGGGCGGTGTCCTCTTTTCTGAGCTTGGCGGCCATCGCGTCGGCACCGGTCCACGCGGGGCGATCGGTGTATGCCGCGCGAACGTACGCGGCGAGATCGGCGATCTGCGCATCGTCGTACTGGTCGACGAACGACGGCATGTAGTTCAGCGTGTCCTCGCCGTGCCAGCCGATGCCGTTGAACATCATCTGGATCGCGTTGCGCGGCGTATCGGCGTTCAGCGCGGTGCTGAACGCGAGCGTCGGACGCTCGCCGATCGACTGCATCGGCGCGCCCGGCCCGTGGCACTGCGCGCACGACGCCTGGAACAGCACGGCACCGCGCTGCGCGGCCGGGTCCTTCGCGATGCGTTCCGACCCGGACGCGGTGTCGCGCGCCCGCGCATCGGCCGGTTTCTGGATCGACAGGATGTACGTGGCGATCGCTTCGACGTCGTCGGCCGGCACCGTCGCGAGATCGCGCGTGACCGGCAGCATCGGCCCCGCTGCGGCACCGTGCTCGCTCGCGCGGCCGGTGCGCAGATACGTGATGAGCTGGGCCTGCGTCCATGGGCGCGCGGCGTGGCCGAGCGCATTGAGCGGCGGCGCTTCCCAGCCGTCGACGAGGCCGCCGTCGAACGCGCGGCCGCCCTGTTCGCCGCCGATCGCATTCAGCGGCGAATGGCACGACGCGCAGTGGCCGAGGCCGTCGACGAGCATCCTGCCGCGATTCCATTGGGCGGACTGCGACGGGTCGGCGCGATAGGCGCCTTCACGCAGGAACAGCACGTTCCAGAACGCGACCAGCGGCCGGAAGTTCAGCGGGAACATCAGGTCGTTGGCCGGTGCGCTCGCGTGTACCGGCTCGCGCGTCATCAGGTACGCATAGGCTGCGGCGATGTCGTCGTCCGACATCCGCGTGAAATGGATGTACGGGAACGCCGGGTAGAGCGGCTGGCCGTTGCGGCCGATGCCGGTGCGCAGCGCGCGGGCGAACGCGTCGCGCGACCAGCGGCCGATGCCGGTGTCCGGATCGGGCGTGATGTTGGTCGCGTAGATCGTGCCGAACGGCGTCGCGAGCGGCAGGCCGCCTGCGAACGGCTTGCCGTCCTTCGCCGTGTGGCACACGACGCAATCGCCGAGCGCGACGACGCGCGCGCCCGCGCGCACGAGTTGCGGATCGAACGACGCGGCGGCCGGCGGATCGATCGGCGCGATCGCGGGCCGGACCATGATGCCGATCGCGACGGCGATGCCCGCGATCGCGATGCCGGCTGCGCCGATCCAGAGTCGCTTGTGCTTCATGCGTGCTCCGTGCGCGTCGGGGCGCCGCACGACGCGTGCAGGCCGTGTCGTGCGGGTCGGGTTGTCGCGCGCCGGTGATGGGCGACAGGGGTCATGTGATTACTCCAGCAGTCGATGACGAGCGCACGCGCGGTGCTGCGCGGCAGCTCAGGAGGGCAGTCTACGCACGGGGCGCGATCAAGACCTGAAGCCCGGCTGAAACGTTCTGAACGCATAGGCCGGTGAACAGGCCCCGGCGCGGCGCGCGCCACGCCCGCGCCTAGATCCGCAGCAGCCGGCCGGCATTGCCGCCCAGCACCATCGCGCGCTGGGCGGCGGTGAGGTCCAGCCGGTCGAGAAAGCGCACCGGCTGCGCGTAGCCCATGTCGAAACAGTAGTCGCTGCCGAGCACGAGCCGGTCGATGCCGACGGTGTCGATCAGGAAGTTCAGCACCGGCCCCGAATGCGACACGGTGTCGTAGCTGAAGCGCCGCAGATAGCTGCTCGGCTGCTGCGCGAGCCGGCGCGTTTCGGGCCGCACGGTCCAGCCCGCATCGAGCCGCCCGACCAGGATCGGCAACGCGCCGCCCGCATGCGGTAGCGTGAAATGCAGCGCCGGATGGCGGTCCAGCACGCCGCCGAGGATCAGATGCGAGCCGGCGATGGCGGTGTCGAACGGATTGCCGAGCAGGTTGCTCAGATAGAAATCGCCGAGCCGCGCGCCGCCGACCGTCTGCTGCGGATGCAGGAACACCGGCAGCCCGAGCTGCTCGATGCGGGCGAAGACCGGCGCGAAGCGCGGGTCGTCGAGGTCGCGGTTGTCGATGTTGGTGCCCATGTAGACGCCGCGCATGCCCGGCAGCTGCGACGCGCGTTCGAGCTCGTCGATCGCGTCGGTCGCATCGAGCATCGGCAGCGTCGCGAGCACGACGAAGCGCGTCGGATGACGCTGATGCACGCGCGACGCGGCCGTGTTCCAGGTGCGCGCCAGTTTCGCGTTGAACGGCCGGTCGCCCCAGTACGCCATCGGCACGCTCAGCGACAGCGCCTGCACGTCGACGCCGGATGCGTCCATGTCCGCGAGCCGCGCGTCGACGTCGATGAACTTCATCGGCAGCGGCCCGAGGCCGCCGGCCGGCGTGCGGAACGTGAAGCTCGTGTCGTCGCAGGTGAACGCGCCGCCGAACGGCTTGCCTTCGCCGCCGACCAGCGTGCAGAAGCTCTCGGGGTAGTAGTGCGCGTGAATGTCGATCGCGCGCGGGTGGGCGGCGGGCGGCGTGGCTGAAGCCGACGGAGCCGATGGAGCCGAGCCCGGTTCGGCGGCCGTCGCCGGCCGTCCGGCAACTGCCGCGCCGGCGAGCGCCGCGAAGGCGCCGAGCACGCGGCGCCGGCCGCTGGACATGCAGCAGGTACAGGTCATCGTGTCGTCTCCAGGTTGTGATGGTCGTGCTGCGACGGCGCGACGCCCAACTCGCATGCGACGAGCTGCAGATCGAACAGCGCGCGTTCGCGGCGCGCGCGGGCCGACCGGTCGGTCACCGACACCGCGACGATCGCGACGAACGCCGCCGCCATCGAGAACAGCGCCGGATACTCGTACGGGTAGGGCGCATGCGCGTGGCCGAGCACCTGCACCCAGACGGTCGGGCTCAGCACGGTCAGCGCGACCGCGGTGACGAGGCCGACCGCGCCGCCGACTACCGCGCCACGCGTGGTGAGCCCGCGCCAGTAGATCGACAGCAGCAGCACCGGGAAATTGGAGCTGGCCGCGATCGAGAACGTCAGGCTGACGATGAACGCGATGTTCTGCTTCTGAAACGCGATGCCGAGCACGATCGCGAGCACGCCGAGCACCAGCGTCGTCGCGCGCGCGACGCGCATTTCGTCGCGGTCGGTGGCGCGGCCGCGGCGCAGCACGTTCGCGTAGAGGTCGTGCGAGATCGCCGACGAGCCGGCCAGCGTCAGCCCGGCGACCACCGCGAGGATGGTCGAGAACGCGACCGCGCAGATGAAGCCGAGAAACAGGTCGCCGCCGACCGCATGCGCGAGATGGATCGCGACCATGTTCGCGCCGCCCGCGATCGCGCCGCTTGCGTCGTGATACTGCGGGTCCGCGGCAACGAGCGCGATCGTGCCGAAGCCGATCACGATGATCAGCGCATAGCCGGCGCCGACGATGCCGGTCGCATGGAGAATGCT
Source organism: Burkholderia sp. B10 (assembly GCF_004368385.1). NCBI lineage: Bacteria > Pseudomonadati > Pseudomonadota > Betaproteobacteria > Burkholderiales > Burkholderiaceae > Burkholderia > Burkholderia sp. B10. The sequence goes on from NZ_PQMX01000078.1 coordinate 22,700, forward strand.
CTTGCGCGCGGCGCCGACGTCGCCGACGGTGAAGAAGCGCATCAGGATGTGCGGCAGGCCGGCCGTGCCGAAGATCAGCGCGAGCCCGAGCGACACCGCGGACACCGGATCGGACACGAGCCCGCCCGGCCGCATGATCGCCGCGTGCTTCGGATGGATGCGCATCGCCTGCGCGAACAGCGCGTCGAGGCTGAAGCCGAAGCGGCTCAGAACCATGACCGCCATGAAGGCCGCGCCGGCGAGCAGCAGCACGGCCTTGACGATCTGGATCCACGTGGTCGCGAGCATGCCGCCGAAGAACACGTAGACGACCATCAACACGCCGACGATCACGACCGCGACCGTGTAGTTCAGCCCGAACAGCAGCTCGACCAGCTTGCCGGCGCCGACCATCTGCGACACCAGGTACAGCAGCACGATGACGATCGAGCTCGACGCCGCGAACGCGCGGATCGGGCGTTGCTGCAGCCGGTACGACACGACGTCGGCGAGCGTGTACTTGCCGAGGTTGCGCAACGGCTCGGCGATCAGGAACAGGATGATCGGCCAGCTCGCGAGGAAGCCGACCGAATAGATCAGCCCGTCGTAGCCGCTCGTGAACACGAGCGCGGAGATGCCGAGCAGCGACGCGGCCGACATGTAGTCGCCGGCGATCGCCCAGCCGTTCTGCAGCGCGGTGATGCGGCCGCCGGCCGCGTAGTGATCGGCGACGCTGTGGTTGTGGCGCGCGGCCCAGCGCGTGATGACGAGCGTCGCGGCGACGAACAGCATGAACATGCCGATCGCGAGCGGATCGTGCGCGGGCGCATGCACGGCCGGTGCGGCCGCGCATGCGGGCGTTGCGCCGGCCGCCGCGACGATCGACGCAGCGATGGTGGCGGCGCGCTTCATTGGCCGCCTCCGTCGCGAATCGACGCGACGCGCGCGTCGTGTACCGAATTGGCGCGCCGCACGTACAGCGCGACGAGCGCGAAGGTCGCGACGAACATCCCGAAGCCGACGGGGATGCCCCACGTCGTCGTGCGGCCCGGCGCGATCGGCCGGCCCAGCCAGGCGGGCGAGAACGCCAGCGCGAGAATGAACGCGAAGTAGAGCGCGAGCATGACGGCGGTCAGCGACCACGCGAACCGCCTTCTGCGCGCGACGAGTTGGCGGAAGCGGGCATCGCGCAGCAGCGGGTGCTGGGGCGCGGCGAATGCGTCCGGATCGGGGACGGGGCCGGCGCAAGCCGGAATCGAGCGGTTCACGGTGTCTCCTGGTTGGTATCGGTCATGACGTGGTGCGGCACGTCGGGCAGGCGGCCTGCGCGATTCACAGTTGCGGCGGCACGGCGGTGTCGCGCATCACGATTTCGGGCGTGCGATAGCGCTCGGCCATTTCGCGTTCGGTGTCGTTCTGCAACTGCGCCTGCATGTACGCGCCGAGATGACGCGCATGCTGGACGATCGCGGCGCCGAACGCGGTGCGCGTGTCGCTGTAGGCATGCAGCGCATCGAGCGTATCGGCGTGGGCGCCCAGCGCCTGCACGAGCGCCATCGCGTCGCCGGCCGCCTTCGTGACGCCCATCCCGCAGTGCGGGCGCGCGACGAACGCGGCGTCGCCGAGCAGTGCGATCCGGCCGAACGTCATGTGCGGCACCTCGAGGTCGTAGATCGGCTGAAACAGCGGCTGCGCGGCGCGCGACACGACTTCCGCGAACTGCGGCGCGAGCAGCGCATGCGCGGCGTCTTCCATCGCGGCGAGCACGTCGGGCCGGATCAGCGTCGGCGGAATGCCGCCGGCCCACTGCTTGCCGGTCGCGTCGGTCAGCAGGTTCGGCAAGTCGGTGTCTTCGCGGGTCGCGCGATACCAGACGAAGTTGTAGCGGCGCTCGCCGGGCTGCGTGCTGTTGTGCCGCCCGGCAACCGGGTAGCCGAGGATCTGTTCGCGGGGCGGCAGCCCGAATGCGAACTTGCCGAACAGCGTCGCGTGCGTCGTGTCGGACAGCTCGCGTTCGTCGACCAGCCCGCGCCACGCGACATAGCCCGCGTATTGCAAGCGCGCGTCGGGCAGGAAGGTTTCGCGGATCGCCGAGCGCAGGCCGTCCGCGGCGACGACGAGATCCGCGTGGACCACCGAGCCGTCGGCGAGCGTGACCGACGCGCGATCGGGGCCGTCCGCCACGTCGGCGACCACGGCGCCCGCGTGGTAATGCTGGTCGGGCAGCGCGGCGCGCAGCACGTGGTACATCTTGCTCCACGCGGTGAGCGTCTGCGGCAGCGGCCGCTCGGAGGCGAGCGAGCCGTCGCGTGCGAGCGTGATGCGCGCCTCGACGTTCACGCCGATCGACGCGTCGATCCGGACGCCGGCCGCGCGCAGCACGTCGAACAGCTCGGGATGCGTGACGATGCCCGCGCCGCGCCCGGACAGTTCGTCCGGCACGCGCTCGAACACGTCGACGTCCCAGCCGTTGCGCAGCAGCAGGTTCGCGGCGAACAGGCCGCCCAGTGAGCCGCCGACGATGGCGGCATTGCGCTTGGTCGAATTGCGGTCGTTCATGTCACGCTCCACGGGTAGCCGCGGCTGCGCCGCGCGGGTCGAGGCCGGCCACTTCGGCGGCCGGATAGTTCAGTTCGATGGTCACGCCCGACGGGTCTTCGATGAAGATCTGATGCAGCCCGAGGCTCGGCACGGTGCGGTCGCGCCACGCGACGTTCTCGGCGCGCAGCGTGCGCCACATCGCTTCGACGCCGGTCGCGAGGAACGCGATGTGATCGACGGTGCCGGTGCCTGTCGCTGGCACGGCCTTGTCGCCGAGATAGGCGGCAAGGCCGCGCGGGTCGGCCGGATCGATGCCGATCAGGTGCACGATTCCGTAGTCGGCTTCGTCGTCGCCGGCGTATAGCCACGCGCCCGGGAAGTCGAATGGCGGGCGGTAGCCGCGCTTGAAGCCGAGCACCCGCTCGTAGAACCGGCACGACCGGTCGAGGTCGAGCGTGCGGATCGAGTAGTGCGCGAGTCGCGAGACAGGCATGGCGAACTCCTTGTTTATCGAGAGATAAGTTATCGGTCGATAAATTCTAGGCGAAAAGACGCACGGCACAAAGCCGGAAGTGCGCCGTGTTAACCCTCGGTGTCGGATGGGGCGGGATCGGGCCGCCGCGGCTGGGTTGGAGTGACCCGGGCGTCGAATCAGTGGCGGTCAGCCGCCCGGCGTGTCAGCCACATGCGGCCGGGCGGCTCGAAGTCGGTGCCGAACCGCACCAGGCCGGCTTTCTTCAGATGGCCGCGTCAAGGCCAGCCGCTTGATGTAGAACCTGGACTGATCGGCAAGCAGCCGGGACGCCATGCCTACGAGCAGGCCGCCGTTGAGGGGACCGATATCCCGGACCATCTCTATCGTGAATTCGGAGTTGCCGGCCCGTCAGCGAGCCGTGATTGCATCGAACGATGCTCTGGAATACAGCACAAAGTCTGGGGTTCCGACCGTGGCCTCTCGGCAGGCTACAACCCGCGTTATAG
>NZ_PQMX01000079.1:0-25928 GCF_004368385.1 Burkholderia sp. B10
CACCCGCCCTAATCGAACTGACATCCGCCCCGCGCTGCGAAATCGAGCGCGAGATCTGGCTGGTCGTCCACCCGGACGTGCGCCGTTCGCCACGCGTGCAACGCGTCGCCGATGCGATCGCTGAAGCGGTCCGCGACGCGGATGGCCATCTGTAGAGCCGGCGCCGCACGCAGCGCGCCCGCTGACCACCGCCTTTACCGCGCCGCCCGACGGCCGGCATAGTAGCGTTTTCATCCGCCCGCCTTGCCGCCATGCCCGACGCTCCCGCCTGCACCGTCCGCGACGCGACCGATGCCGATCTCGACGCCATTCACGCGATCTATGCGCACCACGTACGCCACAGCGTCGCGTCGTTCGAGGAAGCCCCGCCCGACGTCGCCGAATTGCGCGCACGCCGCGACGCGGTGCTGCGCCACGGCCTGCCCTATCTCGTCGCCGAATGCGACGGCCGCGTGGCCGGCTACGCGTATGCGATGCCGTATCGCACGCGCAGCGCGTACCGCCACACGATCGAGGATTCGATCTACATCGACGACGCGCAGCGCGGCCGCGGCATCGGCCGTGCGCTGCTCGCCGCGCTGATCGCGCGTTGCGAGGCCGGCCCGTGGCGGCAGATGATCGCCGTGATCGCCGACGGCGGCACCGGCGGCTCGACGTCGCTGCATCGCGCATTCGGTTTCGAGCCGGCCGGCGTGCTGAAGGCGGTCGGCTACAAGCATGGCCGCTGGATCGATACCGCGCTGCTGCAACGCGCGCTCGGCGACGGCGCGCGCACGCTCCCCGCGACGCCCGACGCCGGCGCGTCGCGCTAGAATGGCCGCATGCCAAAACAGACTCCCAACACGCCTGACGAGGCCGCAGCGGATTCCCGCAACGAGTACACGGTCGACGAACTCGCGCGCGTATCCGACACGACCGTGCGCAACGTCCGCGCATACCAGGATCGCGGGCTGCTCGCGCCGCCCGAGAAGCGCGGGCGCGTCGGCATCTACGACGACACCCACGTCGCCCGCCTGAAGCTGATCAACCACCTGCTCGCGCGTGGCTACACGCTGTCGAACATCCAGGATCTGATCATGGCGATCGACGAAGGCCACGACCTGCGCTCGATCCTCGGGCTGGAAACCGCGATCGGCGGACGGTGGTCGCACGAACGGCCCAAGACCTACTCGCTGGCCGCGCTCGCCCAGATGTTCGGCCCGCAGACGGCGTCCCAGCTGTCGCGCGTAACCGAGTTCGGGCTGCTCGAACGGCACGGCCTGTCGTTCGTCGCCAAAAGCCCCGCGCTGCTCGAGGCAGCGGCCGCGATGACGAAGGAAGGCATCCCGCCGCGTGAATTACTCGACGTGATCAGCGTCGCGCGACCGCACTTCGATGCGATCGCGCGGCTGCTCGTCGATCTCGTCGTGAAGCGGCTCGACCGCTACGACGAAGGCACGCTGCCGCCGGTCACCGACGTGCCGGCGCTCGTCGACGCCATCTGGCGGCTGCGTCCGCTCGCGGCCGTGTTCGTCGAAGCCGAGACCAACCGCGCGCTCGAGAACGCGGCCAGCGCCTATCTGGGCGGCCGCGTCGCGACGATCCTCGACAAGAAGCTCAGCGACGAAGCCGCGCGACAGGCCGGCGCATCCGCCCGCTCCGAGCACGCCGGCCACTCGCCCAAGAAAGGCAACGGCGACAAAGCATAGGACCGCCGCGGTCATATTCATATCGGCAATGCTTGGTTTGCGGGCCCGGTCGCCCGTGCGACGATTCTTCCAACCGAGCGGCACACGCCGCTTTCCGAAGACGTCTCGCATGGAGTCCGTTCGATGATTCGTTTCACCCGCTGGATCGCCCGCATCGCCGTGACGGCGCTCGCCGTCGCCGCCGCGACATCGGCGCTCGCGCAAGGCAGCGCCGACAAGGTCGTACGCATCGGCTATCAGAAGGCCGGCCTGCTGTCGGTGCTCAAAAGCCAGGGCGCGCTGGAGGCGCGGCTGAAGCCGCTCGGCTACGACGTCCAGTGGTTCGAATTCCCGGCCGGCCCGCAACTGCTCGAGGCGCTGAACGCGAACAGCATCGACTTCGGCTATACGGGCGCACCGCCGCCGGTGTTCGCACAGGCCGCGGGCGTGCGCTTCGTGTACGTCGCCGCCGAACCGCCGTCGCCGCACAACGAAGCGGTGTTCGTGAAGGCCGATTCGCCGGTTCGCTCGCTGTCCGAATTGCGCGGCAAGAAGGTCGCGCTGCAGAAGGGTTCGAGCGCGAACTATCTGTTGCTCGAAGCGCTGAAGAAGGCCGGCGTGCGTTACGACGAGATTCGCCCCGTCTACCTGCCGCCTGCCGACGCGCGCGCCGCATTCGAAAGCGGCAACGTCGATGCATGGGCCGTGTGGGACCCGTATTACGCGGCCGCCCAGAATTCGCTGAAGGTGCGCACGCTGTCCGACTATACGGGCCTCACGCCCGCGAACAACTTCTACGAGGCAACGCGCACGTTCGCCGAACAGCATGCGGACGTGGTCGGCACGATCCTGAAGCAGGTGCGCGAGACGGGCCTGTGGGTCAACGGCCATCCGGCCGAGACGGCCGCGCTGATCGCCCCGAAGGTCGGCCTGCCGCTGCCGCTCGTGCAGACGTGGATCCAGCGCGTACCGTTCGGCGCGGTGCCGATCGACGAGAACATCGTGGCCGTGCAGCAGCGCGTGGCCGACGCGTTTTATGCAGCGAAGCTGATTCCGCAGAAGCTGAGCGTGGCGGAGAATGCGTGGACCGACAAGCGGGTGGCAGGCGCGCTGGCGGCGAAGTAATACACGCGGCGGCATCCGCTCGAATCAGGCCGACGGGCGCGCTGCCCGTCGGCCTTCGTGCTTCATCGGTGCCGCGCGCTGCGATACACGCGCTCTGCGTCTGCTGTGCGGACGTCGCACGCAAGCCGCCATCGGCGAACGCTCGCGGCCACCGACCTTGCCGGCTGCGCGACGCGCGCACGACGCGCCACCTCAGCGTCCAGCCACCTTCTTCTGGCGCCACAGACACAGCAGATCGCATGCGACGTGCGCGGCCGCGATCGCCGTGATGTCCGCATGGTCGTAGGCCGGCGCGACCTCGACCACATCCGCGCCGATCAGATCCACCGCGCCGAGCCCGCGCACGATCGCCAGCGCCTGCGCGGACGACAGCCCGCCGGCAACCGGCGTGCCCGTGCCGGGCGCGAACGCCGGATCGAGACAGTCGATATCGAAGGTCAGATAGGCAGGCCGCGCGCCGACGATCCCGACGATGCGCTCGACCGCCGCGCGCGCGCCATGGTCATGCACCCACGCGGCATCGAGCCGCTCGATGCCGAGGAAGTCGTCGTTCCACGTGCGGATGCCGACCTGCACCGACGTCGCCGGATCGATCAGCCCTTCCTTCACCGCCTTGTAGAACATCGTGCCGTGATTGAGGCTGTCCGGTTCGTCGTCGGCCCAGGTATCGCAATGCGCGTCGAAATGAATCAGCGACAGCGGACGGCCGTAGCGCTCCGCATGCGCGACCAGCAGCGGATACGTGATGTAGTGATCGCCGCCGAGCGTGAGCATCTTCGCGCCCGAGCGCAGGATCGTGCGCGCATGCTCGACGATCGCCGGCTTGATCGACAGCGGATTGTGCGCGTCGAACCAGCAGTCGCCGTAGTCGACGGCCGCGAGATCGTCGAACGGGTCGAAGCCCCACGGATACGGATGCAGCTCCGCGAGCTGCACGCTCGCCGCGCGGATCGCGGCCGGCCCGAGCCGCGCGCCGGAGCGATAGGTCGTCGCGAGATCGAGCGGCACGCCGGAAATCGCGACGTCGACGCCGTCGAGCACACGCGAATAGTTGCGGCGCATGAACGACAGCACGCCCGCGTAGGTGTTCTCGATCGACGAGCCGTACGGCGTCGTGCGACGGATCGCGCCGTCGCCATGCAGAAGTTCGGTCATGGTGGAACCTGTCATGCGTGGAATGCGTGGAGGCCGTCCTGCGCAATGGCGCGGGCCGGGCACGGGTTCATCGGGCTCGCACCGGCGCGCATCGCTACGCACGGCCGGGCGGGACAACGTCAATACCGGAAGCGAGCATAGCAAGGCGGACCGCAACCCTTGCCCCGGCGCGACCGGGGCAACGTGCAAAAAAACCGCTTGGTCACGCCGCTCGCGCGCCGTCGTTTCCTAGAAGGATTCGCCGGTTTTCGCGCGCCGTTTGTTCCCGATAATGCGTGCAGCCGCGCGCTCGCCCGCGCGCCGTCCATCGCAAACCATCGCAGACCACCACGATCCGGAGACACCGCGTTGATCGCCACGCTTCCCGCCCCCTATCGCCGGCTCTGGCCGCTCGCCGCCGTCGCCGCGCTGCTGTACGGACTGTCGCTGGTCACCGCGCCCTATCCCGGCCAACCCGTCGCCAAAGCGGCGATGGGCATCCTGCTGCTCGCCGCGGGCAGTGCGTGCCCCGCGCCGCGCGAGCGCGCGTGGCTGTGCGCGGCGCTCGCCACCGCCGTGCTCGGCGACGTGCTGCTCGCGCTGCCCGCGTGGCCGCCGTCGTTCGTGCTGGGCCTCGGCGCGTTCCTGCTCACGCACCTGTGTTATTGCGCGCTGTTCTTGCGCTGGCGCGCGCGGCCGCGCGGCTGGCGCGTCGGCGCTTCGATCGCGCTGTGGATCGCGGCGGCCGCCTGCTACGTCGCGTTCTTCGCACACCTCGGCGATCTGCTCGTACCGGTGGCCATCTACATGCTCGCGCTGTGCACGATGGCGAGCCTCGCGCTCACGGCCCGCACGCGCGGGCCGTTGGTCGCGCTCGGTAGCCTGATCTTCGTCGGCTCGGACACGCTGATCGGCGTCGGCCGCTTCATCGGCGTGTTTCCGGGTATCGAGCTGCTGATCTGGGGCCTCTATGCGCTCGCGCAGCTCACGATCGTGGCCGGGGTTTTCCATGAGACGACGGGCGCAACGATCCGGCCCTGAGCGTGTTTCAAACGGGCGGCCGCCGACCGGCTCTCATCTGGCCGCGCGGCCGAACACCGCCGGCGGGTGCTTGCGGCCCTCCCGCACCGCCGCAACACCACACCGTTCCAAACGGCGCAAACCCTTCTGCCACGCGGCTTCCGGCCATTAGAGCGAGCGTTCTAGGCGCTTGCGGTTTCCCGGTTCACGCTCTATCGTTACATCAACCAATGTAACATTCAAAAATGAGCCAGATCGGAGACACCCGGATGAATGCTCGCACGTTGCCTTTCGGCCCGCCCGGCCATGACGGTCATGACGGTCAAGACGGCCCGGACGAAACCACCGACATCGCCATCATCGGCACCGGCTTCGCCGGTCTCGGGATGGCCATTCGCCTGCGGCAGACGGGCGCGACCGACTTCGTCGTCCTCGAGAAGGCCGCGTCGGTCGGCGGCACGTGGCGCGACAACCATTACCCCGGGTGTGCCTGCGACGTGCAATCGCACGTCTACTCGTTCTCGTTCGCGCCGAACCCGCGCTGGACGCGCATGTTCGCGCCTCAGCCGGAAATCCGCGCGTATCTCGAAGACTGCGTCCAGCGTTTCGGCATCGGTCCGCATCTGCGAATGAACCACGAGCTGCAGCGCGCCGAGTACGACGAAGCCGCGCAGCGCTGGCGCCTGACCTTCGCGAACGGCAAGCGCCTGTCGGCGCGCGTGCTGGTGTCGGGGATGGGCGGCCTGTCGCGCGCCGCGCTGCCCGCGATCGCCGGCATCGAAACCTTCGAGGGCCGCGCGTTCCACTCGCAGCAGTGGGACCACGCTTACCCGCTCGAAGGCAAGCGCGTCGCGGTGATCGGCACGGGCGCGAGCGCGATCCAGTTCGTGCCGCAGATCGCGCCGCGCGTGAAAAGCCTCGCGCTGTTCCAGCGCACGCCGCCGTGGATCATGCCGAAGCCCGACCGCAACCTGACGCGCGTCGAGAAGTGGCTGTTCCGCACGCTGCCGTTCACGCAGAAGCTGGTGCGCAGCGGCATCTACTGGATGCTCGAATCGCGCGTGCTCGGCTTCGCGATCCATCCGTCGCTGATGAAGAACGTGCAGAAGCTCGCGCTGCGGCACATCCGCAAGCAGATCCCCGATCCGGAACTGCGCAGGACCGTCACGCCGAACTACACGCTCGGCTGCAAGCGCGTGCTGATCTCGAACGACTACTACCCGGCGTTGTCGCGCAAGAACGTCGACGTGATCACGACCGGCATCGACCACATCGAAGCCGATGCGGTCGTGACGACCGACGGCAAGCGGCACGAGGTCGACTGCCTGATCTACGGCACCGGCTTCCAGGTCGCCGACCCGTATCCGCGCGGCGCGATCATCGGCCGCGGCGGCCTCGACATCGTCGATGCGTGGCGCGACGGCGCGCATGCGTATCTCGGCACGACGCTGCCCGGCTACCCGAACTTCTTCATGATCGTCGGCCCGAACACGGGGCTCGGCCACAACTCGATGGTGTTCATGATCGAATCGCAGATCGAGTACATCCTCGGCGCGCTGCGCGCGATGCAGCGCGAACGCGCCGACGCGATCGAGGTGCGCCCGATCGTCGAGGCGCAGTACAACAGCGCGCTGCAGGGCAAGCTGAAGAAGGCGATCTGGTCGACGGGCGGCTGCAAGAGCTGGTACCTCGATCCACGCACCGGCAAGAACACGACGCTGTGGCCGGGCTTCACGTGGCGCTTCCGGCAGGCGACCGCGCACTTCTCGATCGCCGACTACCACGCGTACCGCGCGCCGCAGCACGCTGCGGGCGCGCGGCACGCGGCAGCGCCGGCCGCTTCCGCATCCACTTCCGCCGAAGCGGCCTGAGACAGACAAGGAGCAACCGACATGAGAGATTTCTCCAACAAGGTCGCCGCGATCACCGGCGCGGGCTCGGGGATGGGCCGCTCGCTCGCGGTGCAGCTCGCGCAGGCCGGCTGCCATCTGTCGCTCGCCGACAAGAACGCCGTCGGCCTCGCCGAAACCGAGCGGATCGTGCGCGCGATCGCGCCGAAGCTGCGCGTGTCGACGCGCGTGCTCGACGTCGGCGACCGCGACGCGATGTACGCGTGGGCCGCCGACACCGCGCAGGAACACGGCAAGGTCAACCTGATCTTCAACAACGCGGGCGTCGCGCTGTCGAGCACGATCGACGGAATGGATTACGCCGACCTCGAGTGGATCGTCAACATCAACTTCTGGGGCGTCGTGCACGGCACGAAGGCGTTCCTGCCGTATCTGAAAGCGTCGGGCGAAGGCCACGTGATCAATACGTCGAGCATCTTCGGCATCTTCGCGCAGCCGGGGATGAGCGGCTACAACGCGACGAAGTACGCGGTGCGCGGCTTCACCGAATCGCTGCGCCAGGAGCTCGACATGATCAAGTGCGGCGTGTCGGCCACCTGCGTGCATCCGGGCGGCATCCGCACCAACATCGCGCAGTCGAGCCGCGTCGCGAAGAACATGGTCGGCTTCATCGTCGAAAGCGAGCAGCAAGGCAAGGACAGCTTCGAGAAGTTCTTCATCACGACCGCGGACGACGCCGCGCGCACGATCCTCGCGGGCGTGCGCGGCAACAAGCGCCGCGTGCTGATCGGCCGCGACGCGAAGGCCGCCGACTGGATGGCGCGCGTATTGCCGGCCGCATACCAGGCACTCGTCGTGCTCGCGACGCGCCGCGAGGCCGCGAAGGCGCGCCGCGCAGCGGCCCGCTACGGCGCCGCGGCCGGCGCGCCGCTGAACGCGACTTACAACAACGCAGGCAATCAGGGAGGAGAACAATCATGACGACCCCGAACATGATGCCGGTGCGGCGCGACATCCGTTTCGCGCTGCCGCCCGAACGCGCGAAGGACTGGCACGTGCAGGGCGTGCCGGTCACGCACTTCATGAACGCGCTGTCGCTGCTGTTTCCGGCCGGCGAGCGCTTCTTCATGGATTCGGTGCGCAACTACCGCGATCGCATCGAGGATCCGCAGCTGAAGAAGCAGGTGCTCGGCTTCATCGGCCAGGAAGCGATGCACACGCGCGAGCACATCGAGTACAACGACCTGCTGCAGTCGGCCGGCCTGCCCGCGCACAAGCTGGACAAGCGGCTGTGGGCGATCCTCGGCTTCTTCAAGAAGGTGCTGCCGCATTCGATGCAGCTCGCGATCACCATCGCGCTCGAGCACTACACGGCGATCCTCGCGAACCAGCTGCTGTCCGGCCACGAGCACCGGATCGACGGCTCGGTCGAAGGCTATCAGCAGATGTGGATGTGGCACGCGATGGAGGAAACGGAGCACAAGGCGGTGTCGTACGACGTATGGAACGCGGTGATGAAGCCTGGGATCGGCAGCTACCTGCTGCGCACCGGCACGATGCTGCTGACCACCGCGATGTTCTGGACCATCGTGTTCGACTTCCACGTGCGGCTGATGCTCGCGCACCGTCGCAAGCACGGGCGGTTCGGCGGGATGGGCCGCCTCGTCAAGTATCTGTACGGCCCGAGAACGGGCGTGTTCCCGAGCATCGCGCGCGAATGGCTCGACTACTTCCGGCCGGGCTTCCATCCGTGGGACCACGACAACCATCAGTATCTGCAGGGGCTCGACACGCTGCTCGCGAACATCGATGCGACCAATGCGCGCTATGCGGCGCAGGCCGCGCCGCGCCGCGTGCCGTTGCACCCGGTCGCGCAGGCGTGACGCGATGGCGCGCGCAAGCGAGATGCTGACCGTTCGCTCCGGCGACGTGAGACTGGCCGTCTACGTCAGCGGCCCGCGACGCGCGCCGCCGCTGATACTCGTGCACGGCTATCCCGATTCCGCGGCCGTATGGGCGCCGGTGCGTGCGCGGCTCGCGACGCGCTACCGCGTGATCGCCTATGACGTACGCGGCGCGGGCGCGTCCGATGCGCCGCGCCGACACGCGGACTACGCGCTCGCACGACTCGCCAACGATCTGCAAGCCGTCGCCGCCGCGACCTGCGGCGACCGGCCGTTCCATCTGGTCGGACACGACTGGGGCTCGATCCAGTGCTGGGAAGCCGTCACGGATCCGGCGTGGCGCGGCCGCATCGCGTCGTATACGTCGATCTCCGGGCCATGCCTCGATCACGTGTTCCGCGCGAAGATGCGGCTCGAGCAAAGCCTGAAATCGTGGTACATCGCGTTCTTTCATCTGCCGATCGTGCCGTCGCTGGTGTGGCGGCTCGGCGGCGCCGCACTGTGGCCGCGCTGGCTGCAGTTGACCGAGCGCGTGCGGCCCGCGCGCGATCCCGCGCAGTTGAAGAACGCGCTGAACGGCTTGCAGCTGTATCGCGCGAACTTCATCGCCACGGCGCGACGGCCGCGCGAGCGATATGCGCAGGCGCCCGTGCAGATTCTCGCGCCGGTGCGCGATCGCTACGTGACGCCCGAGATGTCGGTCGGTCTCGATCGCTGGCTCGGGCAGTACGTGCGCGAGGAGATCGACGGCGCGCACTGGGTCGTGCTGCGCAATCCGGATCTGATCGCGGCCCGGATCGAACGATTCGCGACCATGCATGAAAGGCGCGCGGTCACGGTCGCATAAGCGGGCGCAGGGGCGCACGGGCGGGCGATGAGCGGTAGCGGCAATTCAGTGCCGCCAGGCGTGTCGTAATCGGCCACGTCTGCGCCCGACGACAAATTCCCGGTATCCGGAATACCCCGTTCCGAAGCGGCGGTTGGTGTCCTATGCTCGCGGCTCGCCCTGTTCGTCCGCTGCCATGCCTACCGCCCATTCAGCCAGCCCGTCGACCGCCCTGCGCATTCTGCTGCGCAGCACCGGGCAGATCGTGCTGCAGGCCAACGCGTTCACGGGAGCCATGCTGATCGCCGCGCTCGCGCTGACCGACTTGCGGCTCGCGTGCGCGGCGCTGCTCGGGGCGGCCGTCGCGAACCTGACGGCGGCGCTGAGCGGCGCCGCGCATTGCGACGTCGAACAGGGCCGGCACGGCTTCAACGGCGCGCTGGCCACGCTGGCGGCCGTTTCGTTTGCGCCTGCTCCGCTCGCGGCGCTCGCGCTCGCGCTCGCGCCGTCGGCCGCGCTCGGCGCAGCGCTCGTGCAGCGTGCGCTGCGCACGCCGCTCGCCAAATGGCGGCAGTGCCCGTATTCAGGCCCGTACATCGCGGTCACCGCGCTGTGGATGCCGCTTGTCGCGGTGCAACACCCGATCGACGCCGCGACGAGCGCGACGCTGACGCCTGCGTCGATCGCGTGCGCACTGTCGTCCGGTATCGCGCAGACCACCTTCGCGCAAGGCGCATGGCCCGCCGCGCTGATCGTCGCCGGCATCGCGGCCGCATCGCGCCGCGCAGCGGCGTTCGCGCTCGGCGGCGCGATCGTGTCGAGCGTGCTGCTGGTCGCGTTCGGCGCCAGCGGCGCGGCGTTCGACGCCGGCCAGCTCGGCGTCAACGGCGCACTCGCGGCGCTCGCGCTGATGTCGCGCGGCACCCGCACGGCGCTCGCCGCAGCCGCGCTCGCCGCGTTGCTCCAGTGGCTCGCGATGCGTGTGGGCCTCGTCGCGCTCACCGCGCCGTTCGCGCTCGCATCGTGGGTCACGGTGGCCGTCGCGCGGCGCTTCCCCCTCGGAGAAACCGATGTCGTCGTTCGCACACCGTCCTGACGCCGTGAAGCGTGGCGGCCCGATCTCGGCTGCCGGGTTCCGGCTGCGAGCCGCGCTCGCTGTACATCGCGCTCACCGACATGAAAAAGGACAACCGCGCGACGGCCGGCAAGCTGTCGAGCGACGCGCGCTGACAGTCGCCGCGCGGCCGCGTGACCCTATCGGCCGGCACGCAGCATGCGGCGCTCTGCGCAGGCCGCCGTTGTGCGTCCGCACATCGCGCGGTGACGCGATCGGCACACCAATCGGCGCATAATGCCGAACACACCCGCAGCAGCCGATGGCCACCCGTCCAGGAGACCGCCATGGAAGCGAAGAACGAGGAAGTGGTCGCACATCTGCTCTCCGACGTCGTCGAATTCGCGCGCGCCCGCCTGCCCGAAGCCACGTTCCGGATCGTCGAGCCGTTCCTGCGCCACTACTACGATTTCGTCGACGCCGACGATCTGCAGAACCGCAGCATCGCCGATCTCTACGGCGCCGCGATGGCGCACTGGCAGACCGCGCAGAAATTCGTCCCTGGCAGCGAGCGGTTACGCGTCTACAACCCGATCCTCGAACAGCACGGCTGGCATTCCGATCACACGGTGATCGAGATCGTCAACGACGACATGCCGTTTCTGGTCGACTCGGTGACGATGGCGGTGAACCGCCTCGGCCTCGCACTGCACTCGGCGCTGCACCCGGTGTTCCGCATCTGGCGCGGCGGCAACGGCGCGATCGAGCGCGTGGACGCCGGCGGCGCGACGCCCGGCGACGGCAGCTCGCAGCTCGCGTCGTTCATCCATTTCGAGGTCGATCGCTGCGGCGACGCGACGCTGCTCGAGACGCTGCGCAACGACATCGCGCGCGTGCTCGGCGACGTGCGCGCGTCGGTCGAGGACTGGCCGAAGATCGTCGACATCGCCCGCGCGACGATCAAGGACATGAAGGCGCGTGAATCGAGCGCGGAAGACCTCGAGGCGCGCGCGTTCGTCGAGTGGATGGTCGCCGATCACTTCACCTTCCTCGGCCAGCGCGACTACGCGCTCGTGGCCGACGGCAACGGCTTCGCGCTGCGCGGCGTCGAAGGCTCGGGCTTCGGCCTGCTGCGCGAATCGCTGCGCCCGCCCGGCGCAACCGACGTGACGCCGCTGCCGCCGGCCGCCGCCGAGATCATCACCGGCGCGTGGCCGATCTTCGTGACGAAGGCGAATTCGCGCGCGACGGTCCACCGCCCCGGCTATCTCGACTACGTCGGCGTGAAGCTGGTCGGCGCTGACGGCAAGGTCAGCGGCGAGCGCCGCTTCATCGGCCTCTACACGTCGACCGCCTATTTCGGTTCGTACGCCGACATCCCGATCGTGCGGCGCAAATGCGCGAACATCGTCCAGCGCGCGGGCTTCCTGCCGAACGGGCATCTCGGCAAGTCGCTCGTGACCGTGCTCGAGACCTATCCGCGCGACGAACTGTTCCAGGCCGACGAAGACGAGCTCTACGACATCGCGCTCGGCATCCTGCGACTGCAGGAACATCAGCGCACGCGCCTGTTCGTGCGGCGCGACCGCTTCGACCGCTTCGTGTCCTGTCTCGCGTTCGTGCCGCGCGACAAGTACAACACGGACCTGCGGCGCCGCATCGCGAAGCTGCTCGTCAACGCGTACAACGGCGTGAACGTCGAGTTCACGCCGCTGCTGTCGGAATCGGCGATCGCGCGGATTCACTTCGTCGTCCATGCCGAACCGGGCACGATGCCGGACGTCGACACGCGCGAGCTCGAGACGCGCCTCGTGCAGGTCACGCGCCGCTGGCAGGACGACCTCGCGGATGCGCTGCTCGACGCGTTCGGCGAAGAGCAAGGCAACCGGCTGCTGCAGCGCTATGCGGACTCGTTCCCGGCCGGCTATCGCGACGACTATCCGGCGCGCACCGCCGTGCGCGACATCGAGCTGATCGAGCGCGTGAAGGCGTCCGGCCGGCTCGCGATGAACCTGTACCGGCCGATCGAGGCCGGCGCGCGCGCGTTCCGCTTCAAGGTCTATCGCGCCGGCGACCCGATCGCGCTGTCGCGCAGCCTGCCGATGCTCGAGCATCTCGGCGTGCGCGTCGACGAGGAGCGCCCGTACCGGATCCACACGCAGGACGGCGCGCATGCGTGGGTGCACGACTTCGGCCTCGAGCTCGCCGACGAGACCGAGTTGGACATCGAGCGCGTGAAGGATCTGTTCGAGGACGCGTTCGACCGCATCTGGAGCGGACGGATCGAGAACGACGACTTCAACCGCCTCGTGCTGCGCGCGCATCTGAGCGCGCGCGAAGTGACGATCCTGCGCGCGTATGCGAAATACCTGCGTCAGGTCGGCTCGACGTTCAGCGACGCGTACATCGAGCGCGCGCTGACCGGCAACCCGGCGCTCGCCCGCCAGCTCGTCGAGCTGTTCCTGCTGCGCTTCGACCCGGCGACCGGCGGCACGCGCGAGGTGCAGGTCGAGCGCGTGCTGAAGGCGATCGAGACGGCGCTGGACCAGGTGCCGAACCTCGACGAAGACCGCATCCTGCGCCAGTTCCTCGGCGTGATCAACGCGACCGAGCGCACCAACTACTTCCAGCATGACGCCGACGGCGAAGCGAAGCCCTACCTGTCGTTCAAGTTCAATCCCGCGAAGGTGCCCGGCCTGCCGGAACCGAAGCCGATGTTCGAGATCTGGGTGTACTCGCCGCGCGTCGAGGGCGTGCATCTGCGCGGCGGGCGCGTCGCGCGCGGCGGCCTGCGCTGGTCCGATCGGCGTGAGGACTTCCGCACCGAGGTGCTCGGGCTGATGAAGGCGCAGATGGTGAAGAACGTCGTGATCGTGCCGGTCGGCTCGAAAGGCGGCTTCGTCGTGAAGAATCCGCCGCCGCCGACGGATCGCGAAGCATGGCTGCGCGAAGGCATCGCGTGCTACCAGACGTTCCTGCGCGGGCTGCTCGACCTGACCGACAATCTCGCCGGCAACGCGATCGTGCCGCCGCCCGACGTGGTGCGGCACGATCCCGACGATCCGTATCTCGTCGTCGCAGCCGACAAGGGCACGGCCACCTTCTCCGACTATGCGAACGCGATCTCGCACGAATACGGCTTCTGGCTGGACGACGCGTTCGCGTCCGGCGGCTCGGTCGGTTACGACCACAAGAAGATGGCGATCACCGCGCGCGGCGCGTGGGAGTCGGTGAAGCGGCATTTCCGCGAGATGGGCGTCGACACGCAGACGACCGACTTCACCGTGGTCGGCATCGGCGACATGTCGGGCGACGTGTTCGGCAACGGCATGCTGCTGTCGCCGCATATCCGGCTCGTCGCCGCGTTCGATCACCGGCACGTGTTCCTCGATCCGAATCCCGATCCGGCCGCGAGCTTCGCGCAACGCCAGCGGATGTTCGCGCTCGAGCGTTCGAGCTGGGCCGACTACGACGCGTCGACGATCTCGGCGGGCGGCGGCATCTACCCGCGCACCGCGAAGACGATCGCGCTGTCGCCCGCCGTGCAGGCGGCGCTCGGCATCGACGCGCACGCGCTGCCGCCGACCGAGCTGATCCGCGCGATCCTGCAGGCGCCGGTCGACCTGCTGTACAACGGCGGGATCGGCACCTACGTGAAGGCGACCCACGAGACGCACCAGCAGGTCGGCGACCGCGCGAACGACGCGGTGCGTGTGAACGGCGCGGAGCTGCGCTGCAAGGTGGTCGGCGAAGGCGGCAACCTCGGCTGCACGCAGCTCGGCCGCATCGAGTTCGCGCAGCGCGGCGGGCGCATCAACACCGACGCGATCGACAACTCGGCCGGCGTCGATTGCTCGGATCACGAGGTCAACATCAAGATCCTGCTCGGGCTCGTGGTCGGCGACGGCGAAATGACCGACAAGCAGCGCAACGCGCTGCTCGCGGAAATGACCGACGAAGTCGGGTTGCTGGTGCTGCGCGACAACTACTACCAGACGCAGGCGCTGTCGATCGCGGGCCGCTACGGCGTCGAGCTGCTCGACGCCGAGGCGCGGCTGATGCGCTGGCTGGAGCGCGCAGGCCGGCTGAACCGCGTGATCGAATTCCTGCCGACCGACGACGAGATCGCCGAACGCCACGCGGCGAAACAGGGGCTGACGTCGCCCGAGCGCGCGGTGCTGCTCGCGTACAGCAAGATGTGGCTGTACGACGCGCTGCTCGAGTCGGACGTGCCCGAGGATCCGCTCGTCGCCGCGATGCTGGTCGACTATTTCCCGAAGCCGCTGCAGCAGCGCTTCAGCGAGCCGATGCAGCGCCACCCGCTGCGCCGCGAGATTCTCGCGACGCATCTCATCAACGCGCTCGTCAACCGGGTCGGCTGCGCGTTCGTGCACCGGCTGATGGAGGAAACCGACGCGAAGCCGGGCGACATCGTGCGCGCGTGCATCATGGCGCGCGACGTGTTCGATCTCGATGCGGTGTGGCGCGACATCGACGCGCTCGACAACCGCGTCGCCGACGACGTGCAGGCGCGCATGTTCGTCGACGTCGCGCGGCTGCTCGAACGCGCGGCGCTGTGGTTCCTGCGGCACCTGCAGTCGGGCGCGGTGGCCGACGGCAGCGTGGCCGGGCTGATCGCGCGCTGCCGCGACGCGGTGCAGCGCATCGCGCCGCAATTGCCGTCGCTGCTGCCGGCGAGCGACCTCGACGCGCTGTCGGAACGGCAACGCGTGCTGGTCGACGCAGGCGTCGACGGCACGCTCGCCGCGCGCGTCGCGAGCGGCGACATCTCGGCCGCGCTGCTCGACATCGCCGAAGTGGCGGCCACCTGCGAGCGCAGTCTCGAACTGGTCGCGGGCGTGTACTTCTCGCTCGGCACGCTGCTGAACTACGGCTGGATCGCCGAACGGGCCGCCACGTTGCCCACACCGACGCATTGGGACATGCTCGCGCGCGCCGCCGCGCTGGCCGAGATCGCGCGGCTCAAGCGCACGCTCGCGACCAGCGCGCTCGCCGAATCGGCCGACTCGACGGCACCCGAGACGATCGTCCACGCATGGCGCGAGCGGCGCGACGCCGCGCTGCAGCGCTACGACCACCTGCTCGCCGATCTGCGGGCGTCGGGCGGCGCGAGCCTCGCGGTGCTGCTCGTCGTCGTGCGCGAGATCGCGGTGCTCGAACGCGCGTGACGGGCGGCAACGCGACGGGCGTCAGACCGTCGCGACGAGCAGCTCTTCGGCGTTGTTCGGCGGCCGCAGGCCGTCGGCACGGCCGGCGAAATAGCGGCGCGCGAGCGCGTCGGCCGACACGTGCTCGGCGCGCGCGAAGCCGGCGGCCGTCGCGAGCGCACGGATTTCGTCCGGCATGAAGAAGCTGATGAACGGCGTGCCGCTCGCGCGCGCGCCCTGCTCGGCCATCTCGAGCCCCGGCCGCACGTCCGGGTCCGCATGCTCGAGCGGCAGCAGGAACGTCATCGCGAACGTCGTGTCCGGCGCGAGCGACGCGACTTCGCGCAACGCCGCCGCGTTCGCTTCGCGCGTCAGGTACATGCTGACGCCGGTGGACACCACGACCGCCGGCTTGCCCGCGTCGAAACCGGCGCGCACCAGCGCGTCGCGCCACGACTGCTTCGCCTCGAAGTCGACCGGCACGAAGCGCAGCCAGTCCGGCACGCCGAAACCGAGCTCGACGAGCCGGCGGCGCTTCCACGCTTGCGGCGCGGGCGGATCGACTTCGAAGACGGTCACGCGCGACGCCATCTCCGGCCGGCGCTGCACGAAGCTGTCGAGGCCTGCGCCGAGGATCACGTACTGGCTCACGCCCTGCGCGGCCTGCTCGACGACGAGGTCTTCGATGAAGCGCGCCCGCGCGACGATCGACGCGCGAAACGGCCGCGTGAACTGCGGGTCCATGTCGCCGCGCTGCTGCCAGCCGGGCGCCGGCGCGAGCAGGCGCAAGCCGATTTCGTCGGCGAGCACGTGCGGCGGCGCGTCGAGCTCGACGTGCAGCGCGCGCCACAGCGCGACGCGCGCGGCGGTGCTGTCGGGTGCTGCTTTCGCATCGCTCATCGCCGTCCCCTCACGCGGCCGGCTGGCGCGGCGCCTGCAAGCGAGTTGTTGTGATCGGTCTCGAATTCCAGCGTGAACGCCGGCGCCGGGAAGAACTTCGCCGACTTGCCCCAGTTGTGCGTGGTGAGATACGCCGCTTCGATTCGCTCGGACGACATGTCATTCCTCCTCGGCAGGCGGCCGCCCCGACTGCGGCGCGGCCAGATAGGCGCGCAATGCGTCGGCCACCAGCGCGGACGACGACTGCTGCGCTTCGATGGCCCGGAACTTGCCCTGCCGGATCAGGCTGAGCGGCAGGTACACGTTGAACTGCTTCCCTTCTTCGTCGCTCGTGATTGCCAGCGTGCTGGCAAAATAGCAAAAGTCAAACGCCGAGGCACGGCCCCACGGCCGCGCAATCCGCGTTCAGATGTTGCCGGCCCGCGCGGCAACCCGCGCGAACAGCGCGTCGAGATCGAAGCCGGCGGTGTCGATGCCGATCGTGTCGCGCAGGCACGCGCCCCACGCGGCCGCGTCGTCGAACGTGACGGTGCGCCCGGCGCCGGCCGCGTCGCGCAGCGTCAGCACGGTGTTGAACAGCGCCGCGCGGCCGGTCGGCAGCACGCGGCACGCGATCAGGTCGTTCACGAAGATCGATTCGGGATAGGTCGACGTGAACCAGTTCGCGGCGTCGTAATCGATCCACTCGGCCGGCTTCAGCGAAAAACGGTAGGTGGTTTGCCAGCCGTCGGGAATCTCGAACTGCATGTCGAACTCGCCGTCGACCGGTGCGTCGACGACGCGAAACGCGCCGTGCGGCGTCAGCTGCCGCTCGCCCGGCGCGAAGCGCAGCGGCGCGGTGAGCGTCGCGCTGCCGAAGCCGATGTCGGCGAGCCACGCCGCGCCGTCCAGATCGATGCGCAGCAGCATGTGCGTCTGCGCGGTGACGGCCTCGGGCGGCCGCATCCAGCGCACGCGCGCGATCAGCGGCGTGACGCGAAAGCCGAGCGTCGTGAGCGCCGTGTAGAACAGCTTGTTCAGTTCGAAGCAATAGCCGCCGCGGCGGCGCGCGACGACCTTGGCGACGATCGCCGGCACGTCGAGCGCGACGCGCGCGCCGGTCAGCGGATTGAGGTTTTCGAACGGGATCGCCTGCGGATGCAGCAGATGCAGGCGGCGCAGCACGTCGAGCGTCGGCTCGGCCGGGCCGTCGTAGCCGATGCGGGCGAAGTAGCGCGAAAGGTCGAACGAGTCAGTCATGAAGCGGCACCGGAAGCGGAGAACACGTCACGATAGCATCGCGCGAAATCCCCGGGTTGCACGGGGCCATCGCGCGCAGCGGCGGCGCGCGCCGCCGGCGTTACGGCAGCAGCTTCAGCGCGGAAGACGCCACCGGCGGCACCGAAATGCCCTGGCTCGTCGCGAACTGCACGGCCTGGCTGAGCGTCGACGCGAGCGACTGCAACTGGCTCGGCGCGCTCTGCGCGATATACGACGCGGCCTGCATGTTTTGCGGATCGAGCCCGGCCTGCAGCAGCGACGCGGCGCTGGTCGAACCGAGGCCGTTCAGCCCAGACTGCAATTGCGAGTACTGCGTGAGGCCTTGGCCGAGCGACGCGAGGCCGTTGCTGAACGCCTGCTTGTCGACCGCGCCATGCGTCGCGCCGCCGCTCGCGAACGCCTGCCCGAGCGCCTGCGACACCGACTGCTGCGCGCCGCCCATCTGCGACAGCACGGCCGGCGTCAGCGCATTGCCGCCGCCCAGCAGGCTGGCGGCCTGTTGCGCCTGGCCGGCCGCACCGGTGAGCCCCATCGCCGACGCGAGCGACGACTGGCCGGCCAGCACCTGCTGGTTCGCGCCGAGGTAGGCCTGCATCAGCTGCGCAATGCCGCCCTGCGAAGGCGCGGCCTGCTGCTGACCGCCGCCGAGCAGCGCCGAGCCGATCGACTGAAGGTCGAGCTGCGCATCGGCGTGACCGTTCATGCCGAGCAGCATGCCGAATGCGATGCCGGCCGCTGCCAGCTGCTTGCCCGTCGCGCGAATGTGCTTCATCAGTTTCCCTCGTGCCGAATGATTGAGGCCGATATTGTCGAAGCGCGTCGCGCGCCGCCGCAACGACTGAAACACATCGAAACGAAATCGCGCGCGGCAATCGCTTGCAATTGCGCCGCGCGTGCCGTTGGTCGCGCGCATTCGTCGGCAGCGGCCGCGCGATGGGCCGCTATCGCCGGAATTCGTTCCTCACGCGCATCAATGTCGCGGGTCGGCGGCTTCGCGAGACGATCGCGCGGCGCGCACTACGTGCCCATTACGCGCCCACTACGCACTCACTACGCGGCCATCCAGCCGGGCAGCCGCCGGCCGACCCAGTCGGCCGCCTGCTCGTAGCCGCGCGCGAGCTGCAGCACCGCGAGATCCGCGCGCGGCCGGCCGATCAGTTGCATCCCCATCGGCAATCCATCGTCGTTGAAACCGACCGGCACGCTGATCACCGGACAGCCGGCCAGCGTCCACGGCACGACCGTTTCCATCCAGCGGTGATAGGTGTCCATCGGGCGGCCCGCGATTGCCTGCGGCCAGCGCAGCTCGACGTCGAACGGGAACACCTGCGCGCTGGGCGCCGCGATGAAGTCGTAGCGATCGAAGAAGCGCAGCACGGCCTGATGCCACGCGGTGCGCTCGACGCTCGCGTCGAACACGGCCGCGCCGCCCATCGCAAGCAGCCCTTCGACCTCGTAGATCGCCTCGGGCTTGAGCAGCGCACGCCGCGCCGGGTCGCGATAGTGCGCGAGCAGCCCGCCGCCTGCGAGCAGATGCCGATGCGCGAGCCACAGCCGCCAGATGCGCTCCGGCGCGAAGGCCGGCAGCGCGGCATCGACGTCGCAGCCGATCTCGCGCAGCGTCGCGAGGCCCTGTTCGCACTGCGCCAGCACGCCGGGTTCGGTCGCGAGATAGCCGTCCCAGTCGCCGACCCACGCGATGCGCCGGCCGCGCAGATCCGTGTCCAGCGGCGTCGCGAACGCCGACGGCCGCTCCGCGAGCGACAGCGGATCGTTCGCGTCGTAGCCGGCCTGGATCGCCAGCAGTTGCGCGACGTCGGCGACCGTGCGACCCATCGGCCCTTCGGTGCCGAGCTGCTGCATGAACACGTCGACGGCGGGCCAGCGCGGCACGCGGCCCTGCGACGGGCGCATGCCGTAGACGTTGCAGAATGCCGCAGGATTGCGCAGCGAGCCGCCGAAGTCGCTGCCGTCGGCCACCGGCAGCATGCGCGCCGCGAGCGCCGCGGCCGAGCCGCCGCTGCTGCCGCCGGCGCTGCGCGTCAGGTCGTACGGATTGCGCGTCGCGCCATGGACGTCGTTGAACGTGTGCGAGCCGAGGCCGAACTCCGGCGTGTTGGTCTTGCCGATGAAGATCGCGCCGGCCGCCCGCATGCGGCCGACGCCGATCGAATCGGCCTGCGGCACGTGATCGCGGAAGATCGGCGAGCCGTAGGTCGTGCGCAGCCCCTTCGTCATCGCGAGATCCTTCGGCGCCTGCGGCATCCCGTGCAGCCAGCCGTGGTATTCGCCACGGGCCAGCGCCGCGTCCTTTTCCGCGGCTTCGGCGAGCAAGGTCGCGCGATCGCGCAGCGAAATCAGCGCGTTCACCGCACCGTTCACCCGCTCGATGTGATCGAGATATGCACGCATCGTCTCGACGCACGAGACCGCCTTGCGGCGGATCGCCGACGCGAGCTCGCCGGCCGACAGGCGCACCAGCGGATCGACGGGGATGGAGGCGGGAGCGAGATACGGGGCGCGGTGCGGCATGCGGGTTCTCCTGGGATCGGGATGGGCCGAGGGCCGCGCGATGGCGGCGCTCCGTTCCGGACAGCCGGAATGGAGGCGCGCTGCGGCCGACGCTCAACTGTACGCGACTCGTCGCGGGTTGCCCGACGCGTGAGTGGCTACGGCTCATGGCGTGCCGCATCGATACGGTGTCCATCGGAGATCGCGTTTCAGACGGCATGCGTCTCGGCCATGACCGCATGGCCGGCCGGGCTATCCGACGCCGGGCAAGCGATCCTGCCCATCGCGCGTCCGACGCCTGCGCGCGCTCGCTGCGACCGAACCGTCATCGATCCGGCACCCCACACCGTTTCGAGCGCGGCCGGGTTGGCGCGCCCCGCCCCCGGCCGATGCATCGGCTACTTCTGCGTGGGCTGCTCGTGGTCCAGCGTCGCGAACAGTTGATCGAAACGCGCCTTCGCCTCGCGCGGCTGCGCGACGCTGCGCGCCGCGGCCTCGTTGGTCGGGTGTCCCACCACGATCAAGCCGACCATCCCCAACATGTAATGCGGGATGCAGCGATAGCCATAGACGCCCGGTTTGTCGAACGTCACGGTCAGATCTTCACTGATCTTTCCGGAAAAGGCCCCGGCTCCGGCCGGCGCCATGCCGGGAATGCTTTCGACGCCATGCCCGCTGTCCGCGGCAACAAAATGCACGCTGTCGCCCACGTCGATGTGGACGAGGGCCGGCTCGAAGCCCCGTTGACCGTCCGACGCGCGGTTCAGCATCCGAACCTCGACGTCGGCCGCATGCGCGCCCATCGATACCAGTAGCCCCGCACCTGCGATCAGGCGCAGCCATCCGATTTTCCTCATTTCGCCCTCCGATGGACCGGCCGCGGAATCGCTTCCGCGGCCGGTCCGATCACGGTATTAGATGCGCTTCAGATCGAAGCGATCGAGGTTCATGACCTTGGTCCATGCAGCGACGAAGTCGCGCACGAACTTCTCGTGCGCATCGTCCGATGCATAGACTTCGGCGACGGCGCGCAGCTCGGAACTGGACCCGAACACCAGATCGACCGGACTTGCCGTCCACCTGAGCGCACCCGTCTTGCGATCGCGCCCTTCGTAAGTCCCGTCGGCGCTCGGCGACTTCTTCCATTCGGTCGACATGTCCAGCAGATTCACGAAGAACTCGTTGCTCAGCGTGCCGGGATGATTCGTCAGGACGCCCAGCTTCGAATGGCCCGTGTTCGCGTCGAGCGCGCGCAGGCCGCCCACCAGCACCGTCATCTCCGGCACGGTCAGATCCAGCTTGCTCGCGCGGTCGACCAGCAATTCGGCGGGCGAGCGCTCATTGCCTTTCTGGTAGTAGTTGCGGAACCCGTCGGCGGTCGGCTCGAGCACGGCGAACGACGCGACATCCGTCTGCGCCTGCGTCGCATCCACGCGTCCCGGCGCAAACGGCACGGTGATGTCGTAACCGGCCTTGCGGGCCGCATCCTCGACGGCGGCGCTGCCGCCCAGCACGATCAGGTCGGCGAGCGACACCTGCTTGCCGTCCGTTCTGCCCTTGTTGAAGCCGGACTGGATGGCTTCCAGCGACTTCAGCACTTTCGCCACGCTCGCCGGATCGTTCACGGCCCAGCCGTTCTCGGGCGCGAGACGGATGCGCGCGCCATTGGCGCCGCCTCGGTAGTCGGTGCCGCGGAACGACGCCGCCGATGCCCACGCGGTCTTGATCAGTTCGGACTTCGGCAGCCCCGATGCCAGGATTCGGCTCTTCAGATCCGCAATGTCGGCAGCGCCGATCGTCTGGTAGCCGGCGACGGGCAGCGGGTCCTGCCAGATCAGGTCGACCTTGGGCACGTCCTTGCCCAGATAGCGCGCCTTCGGCCCGAGGTCGCGATGCGTCAGCTTGAACCAGGCCTTGGCGAAGGCCAGCTTGAATTCGTCGGGATGCTCCTCGAAGCGCTTCGCGATCTTGCTGTACGCGGGATCGACCTTCAGTGCGATATCGGTCGTGAACATCATCAACGGATGGAGTTTCGACGGATCGTGTGCGTCCGGCACGATGCTCTGCGCATCCTTCGGCATCCACTGGTGCGCACCGGCCGGGCTCTTCGTCAGCACCCAGTCGTGGCCGAGCAGGTTGTCGAGGTACTGCATCGTGAAATGCACCGGATCGACCGACCACGCGCCTTCGAGGCCGCTGGTGATCGTGTCGGCGCCCTTGCCGGTGCCGCACTTGTTGGCCCAGCCGAGACCTTGCGCTTCGACGCCCGCGCCGGCAGGCGCCACGCCGACGCATTTGTCCGGGGAAGCCGCGCCATGCGCCTTGCCGAACGTGTGGCCGCCGGCGATCAGGGCGAGGGTTTCCTCGTCGTTCATCGCCATGCGGCCGAAGGCTTCGCGAATGTCCTGCGCCGCCGCAACGGGATCAGGATTGCCATTCGGACCTTCCGGATTGACGTAAATCAAACCCATTTGGGTCGCAGCGAGCGGCTTTTCGAGTTTGCCGTTCTTGTCGCGGTTATTCGACATGAATTTCGGTCCCGCGCCCCAATAAACCAGATCCGATTGCCAATCGTCTTCACGGCCGCCGCCGAATCCGAAGGTTTGAAAACCCATGGATTCGAGCGCAACATTGCCCGTCAGAACCATCAGGTCGCCCCACGAAATATTCTGGCCATATTTCTTCTTGACCGGCCACAACAAACGGCGAGCTTTATCGAGATTTGCATTATCCGGCCAGCTATTCAGCGGTTCGAATCGCTGCTGTGCGCCGCCGGCGCCGCCGCGGCCGTCGTAGGTGCGATAGGTGCCGGCTCCATGCCAGGCCATGCGGATGAAGAACGGACCATAGTTGCCGTAGTCCGCGGGCCACCAGTCTTGCGAGGTCGTGAGCGTCGTCCGAATGTCCTTCTTCACGGCCTCGATATCGAGCTTCTGGAATGCCTGCGCGTAGTCGAAATCCTTGCCGTACGGATTCGACTCGACATCGTGCTGACGTAGCGGCGAAAGATCGAGCGTCTCCGGCCACCAGAAGCCATTCGCGCGCGGCGCTCCGTCCGCGCGGGCAGAAATGGAACCGGCGCTCATCGCGATAACGGCGACCGCAGCCAGCACCGATTTTGCGATACGATTTCTTTGCATATGACCTCTCCACAATTGAACGTAATGTTGGAATGCGGGAGGATTGTGATCTTGTAGGGAATTCGTCGGCCAATCGGTAGTATTTATTCCTTCAATTGATCCAGACTATGACGGCGATTCGAATTCGGTCGAATAAAATAAGTCAATCGAATCCATCAAATCGCGTCGCCGGTAGTGCGCGCAATTGAATCAACGTTCGGAAGGGTTTCGAATTGGACGCCGGCGTGGGCCACGATGCGAGTCATCACGAATCAGATGCGAGGAACCGGCTCGATGATTTCGTGGATCGGCAGAGTCATTAGCGTTTGAGCCGTACAGGCGTCATCCCCGCTGTCGATAGAGGCGGCAGCATGGAGTAGCCGTGGAAATTCGCGAAGTTGCACGTCGCGGCTCGAAGCCGTCGTTGCTATCGGCGTTGCAAAGCGCCCGCGCACGGTGACGCGCGGGTGATCTCGAACGCGGCGACCGACCAGCCGATACGGCAGCTTCAATTGCGCATGGACGACTCGCAGCCCTGAGTGAGGCGCGCCGAACCGTTCATGCGACGAATGTCGGTGCGCAGCGATGCTCGGCGCACGCAGTACCCCGCCTCGACGAAGCGCCGGACTGACGTACCGACCGCCCGCCACGTCACTGAAATCCCCGTCCCGCGCCGCGATCAGTGAAAACGTTTATGCGCATAAACTTAAATTTCTTATATCTCTAATAAGAGCGGCAAGCCGGCCGGCGTTGACGACATTTTTACGCGGCCGGCCGCTTTCTTTAGCGCGTGCCTTCCTGGCGCGCGCTACGCTGCAACCGTCACCACTTCCGGGCGCTCGCCATGCTCAAGCTGCTGGTTCCGATCGGTCATTCGCCCCGCTCGCTGCACGCGGTGCGCCACGCGGCCTTTCTGTATCGCGAACGTTGTGCGTCGGAAATCGTGCTGATCAATGTGCAGCCGCCGCTCGAAGCGACACGGCTGGAGGCGTTTCACCCGCTGTCGCGGTTGCGCTCGATCGAGGACAGGTTTGCGTGCGACGATCTGGCGATGGCCGAGCGCGTGCTGCGCGAAGCCGGCGCCAGATATAGCGTGGTGAAGAAGGTCGGGCCGGTGGCCGACACGATCGCGGCCGCAGCGGCCGAGACGGGCTGCGACGAGATCGTCGTGGTCGCGCCGCGGCACGACCCGATTCATGCCCTGCTGTCGATGTTTCGCCGCAGCGTGATGAGCCGGCTGGTCCGGATCTCGAACGTGCCGGTGACGGCCGTCCGATAAGCCGCTGAAGAGAACTGTGCCGGCAGCATCGGTGCGCGGCGCAACGAATCGGTCGTGGACCGGATTCGGCGGGTCTTTCGATTCAAGTCGGCGCGGCGATGCGCCGTGACGGACGCGATGCCGTACCGCACCGTCTACACCGCTGCGCTGCGCCTGAGTATGCGTGCGCGCAGCGCCGGCGTGCTTACTTGATGACCTTGCGGACGAACAGCAGATAGGTTGCCAATGAAGACGCGCCCAGCAGGATGACCCACAACGGCGCCATGCTGATCAGTACGGAAGAGACGTTTAGCATTTGGATTCCTCACCATTTCGATAGCGGTGTGCAACGAATGACCGCAGTGCCCGGAGCGGAGCCGCTGCGCGGTCACATGCCCGCGCATCGTGTTCCACAAACATGCATTCATGCTATCGCTTTGAACGCGCGCGCGACCGTCAGCCCGCGCGCGCATCCTGATATTGGTCAAACTCGCGTCACTCGCGCCGCTGCCGGGACGATCGCGCCCGATTGCGCTGCCGGTGAAAAAAGGACACGACCGATTCCGGCCAGCCGTTTCCGCAGACGTTAACCGGGGGAAGCCCCAAGTGCGGCG
Source organism: Burkholderia sp. B10 (assembly GCF_004368385.1). Taxonomy (NCBI): domain Bacteria; kingdom Pseudomonadati; phylum Pseudomonadota; class Betaproteobacteria; order Burkholderiales; family Burkholderiaceae; genus Burkholderia; species Burkholderia sp. B10. The sequence goes on from NZ_PQMX01000079.1 coordinate 25,411, forward strand.
CGAGCCGTGCCCGCGTTACGCTCGGGCAACGAGGAGACGAATCATGAGACGAGTCGTGCACATCGCTTTTTTTGCGCTGCTGGCATACCTGATCGGCGATCGCGCGCTGCTGCACGCGCAAGGCCGCGACGCCACGCCGAGTGCATGCTCGCAGCGCGCCGAGCAGGTGAAATACGACGCGCTCGGCCGCGGCTTCGGCGCCGCGGCTGCCGGCAGCCAAAGCGAGGCGTTCATGTCGGGATGCCTCGTGAGCGGGCGCGCCGATATGGATGCGACGACCGCGTCCCGTTGACGTTCGGTGCGCGGCGTCCGCTGCGGCTCTCGCGCGGACTTCGGTAGCGATCGGCGCTTTTCGTCGGCTTGCGGCTTGCGGCTTGCGGCTTCGGGCTTCGGGCTTCGGGCTTCGGGCTTCGGGCTTCGGGCTTCGGGCTTCGGGCTTCCGGCTTCCGGCTTCCGCGGCTTGCGACTGATGGAGCCGACACCCACATCGCGGTGATACTCGCCCCACTACCCTACTG
>NZ_PQMX01000007.1:0-143902 GCF_004368385.1 Burkholderia sp. B10
TCGACGACGTGCTGAACGTGTCGGGCCACCGGCTCGGCACGATGGAGATCGAGTCGGCGCTGGTGTCGCACGAGCTGGTGGCGGAAGCGGCCGTGGTCGGCCGGCCGGACGACACGACGGGCGAGGCAGTGGTCGCGTTCGTGGTGCTCAAGCGCTCGCGCCCTGAAGGTGACGAGGCCGCGGCGCTGGCCAAGGCGCTGCGCGACTGGGTCGGCAAGCAGATCGGGCCGATCGCGAAGCCGAAGGACATCCGCTTCGGCGACAACCTGCCGAAGACGCGCTCGGGCAAGATCATGCGGCGCCTGCTGCGCTCGCTCGCGAAGGGCGAGGCGATCACGCAGGACACCTCCACGCTCGAGAATCCGGCGATTCTGGAGCAGCTCACCGAGGTGCGGTAAACGTTCCTGTCGCGCGCGTTGCGCGCACGAGCCCCTGCGCGGCAATCCCGATTGCTCCGCGCAGGGGCTTTTTGCTAAATAACGGCATGACCGTTTCGTCCCGTCCGGCGCGCGCTGCGCCGCCGCCCGTCCCAGAGCCGCTCGCGCGCGCCCATGCGCGCTATTGGCGCTTCAACGTCGCGCTGATCGCGGTGCTGATGACGATCGGCTTCACCGTGTCGTTCGTCGTGCCGTTCTTCGCACCCGCGCTCGCGGGCATTCGCTTCGCCGGTTTCAGCCTGCCGTTCTACTTCGGCGCGCAGGGGGCGATCCTCGTGTACCTCGTGCTGATCGTCGTGTACATCGGCCTGATGCAGCGCGCCGATCGCTTGCTGCGGCGCGCGTACGACCAGCATGCCGCGCATGCCGACGACGTCGGAACCGGAACCGGGCGCTGATCCATGCTCACGCATCGACTGATTCGCGCCTACGCGCTCTACACGCTGGGTTTTCTCGGCTTCGTGCTGCTGCTGTGGCGCATCGAGCGCGCGACCGGCTCCGGCGTGTGGATCGGCTACGTATTCCTGTTCGTGCCGATCGCCGTGTATGCGGTGATCGGGTTGCTGTCGCGCACGTCCGATCTCGTCGAATACTACGTGGCCGGGCGGCGCGTGCCGTCCGCGTTCAACGGGATGGCGACGGCGGCCGACTGGCTGTCGGCGGCGTCGTTCATCGGGCTGGCCGGCTCGCTCTATGCAACCGGTTACGACGCGCTCGCCTACGTGATGGGGTGGACGGGCGGTTTCTGTCTGGTCGCGTTCCTGCTCGCGCCGTACGTGCGCAAGCTCGCGCGGTACACGATCCCGGACTTTCTCGGCACGCGCTTTTCGAGCACCGCGGTGCGGGCGCTCGCGGCGGGTGCGGCGATCCTGTGCTCGTTCGTCTATCTGGTCGCGCAGATCCAGGGGATCGGGCTGATCGCGACGCGCTTCATCGGCGTCGATTTCGCGATCGGGATCTTCTGCGGACTCGCCGGCATTCTCGTGTGCTCGTTTCTCGGCGGCATGCGTGCGGTCACGTGGACGCAGGTCGCGCAGTACGTCATTCTCATCAGTGCGATTCTGGTTCCGGTGTCGCTGATCGCGATGAAGAACGGGCTCGGGCCCGTGCCGCAGTTCAATTACGGCAAGCTGATGGAGCGCATCGCGGCGCGCGAGGCGCAGGTGCGCGACGCCGCCGACGAGCAGCAGGTGCGCGCTGAGTATCGGCGGCAAGCCGCGCTCGTGCAGGCGCAACTGGATCGCCTGCCGGCGTCGTATGCGGACGCGCGCCGGCGACTCGTCGAGCAGCTGGCGGACCTGCGGCGTCACAATGGGCCGCTGCGCGAGATCAACCAGCGGGAACGGGAGCTTGCCGACTTTCCGCGCGACCCGACGGCGGCGCGCGTGGCGTGGGGCCAGGCGCGCGACGACCTGCTCGCGCGGGCCGAGCCGCCGGTGCCGATGCACGCGCCGTTTCCCGCGGCGAGCGAAGATGCGCGCAAGCCGCGCGAGCGGAATTTTCTTGCGCTGCTGTTGTGCCTGTCGCTCGGGACCGCGAGCCTCCCGCACATCCTCACGCGCTACAACACGACGACGTCGGTGGCATCCGCGCGGCGCTCCGTCGGCTGGACATTGTTCTTCATCGCATTGTTCTACCTGAGCGTGCCCGTGCTCGCGGTGATGATCAAGTACGAGATTCTGACGAACCTCGTCGGGCGGCCGATCGCGGAGCTACCGGCGTGGGTCACGCAGTGGCATCACTTCGAACCGGACCTGATCAGCGTGGTCGAGGTGATACGCGACGGTATCGTCCACTGGTCGGAGATCCAGATGCAGCCGGACATGGTCGTGCTCGCTGCGCCGGAGATCGCGGGCCTGCCGTACGTCGTGTCGGGGCTGATTGCGGCGGGCGCGCTGGCGGCGGCGCTGTCGACCGCGGACGGGTTGCTGCTGACGATCGCGAACGCGTTGTCGCATGACGTCTATTACTGCATGGTCGCGCCGCACGCCACGAGCCAGCGGCGTGTGACGATTTCGAAGGTGCTGCTGCTTGGCGTGGCGCTGTTCGCGTCGTATGTCGCGTCGCTCAATACGGGGAAGATTCTGTTTCTGGTGGGCGCGGCGTTTTCGCTCGCGGCGTCCAGTTTCTTTCCGGTACTCGTGCTCGGTGTGTTCTGGAAGCGGACCACCACGCGCGGTGCAATCGCCGGGATGGTGACCGGGCTCGCGGTGTGCGTGTATTACATCGTGTCGACGTATCCGCTTTTCACGCAGCTTACCGGGTTTGCGGGGCCGACCTGGTTCGGTATCGAGCCGATCAGTTCGGGCGTGTTCGGCGTGCCGGCCGGGTTTGCGGTGGCGATCGCGGTCAGTTTGGTCGATCGGGAGCCGGATGAGTATACGCGGGCGTTGGTGGATTATATTCGGCATCCTTGAGGGGGAGGGGCGCCCCATCTTGGTTCGCGAAGTTTGCGGACCAGGGGAGACGCCTTTTAAGGATACATATATTCGGTGTGATGCCCGATGAACTTGTCTCCGACAAATTCGAAGCAGAAGTTTCCTTCTTCGAACGACCGGTAGACCAATATTGCGCCTCTGATGCAAACCTTGTTGCTGTTTATAGAGTAACTTATCTGCCCTCCGTCTTTGGCTGTTGGGCGGCCGTGCATGAATCCGGAAAACGAGTCAATTGGAAGTGGGTATGCCAATCCCGATTGAGTGTCGATCGCGACAACCGACTTTTGGTGGTATTTCTCAAATTCCGGGCGCGCTAAAATTATGTAGTGACCGTTGAAATTAGCGGGTGCCGAGTTCAGCGTATTGTTGTATGCGGCGACGTGCTCGTCGTCACAAAAATTGATTGGGCTGTATTGGAATGAGCATTTTGTCAACTCCGACGTTGCGTATGCAATCTTTACTCCGGTGTATGCGTGATTGCGCTGTGAGTTTGACGATTTTGCAAAAACATCGGGCAGAATGAGGGAAGTGATTGTCAGGATGAGGGTGATGAATAATTTTCTCATTTCTCTGTCGGGCTGGATTCCGGTGAGGATTTATCGAAATTTTTTGGTGGGGATCGTGTAGGTGCGGATCCTTGTCAATGGTGTGCGGCTCGTGTGACGTTAATTTTCGTAAGATTGGCTATCGATTGCTGGCTCAATTCACTATTTTTGAAGCAGCGTCTTTAAATAATCAACCCGCTGTTTTGTTATCGTAGTGAGGCATTCTTTCGTAATTAGGCTGGAGCCGATGCCTTGAGATGCCGACGCCTCAGCTGCAACATACCCAGTACACTGCTTGCTCCGGTAAGCGAGCCAAGCTTCCTGCGCTTGCTGAAGCTCGTTCTTGTATCGTGTGGATAAGTATAATTTTTGATATGTCGAATTTAATTCGGTTTTTGATTTATTTAGTTCCGCATTGATGCGTGATAAGTCGTCGTACGCATTCCCATTGTTGATGGCTGCGTCGGCAAAAGCGATTGCCGGTAGGGCGATAAATGCAAGTGTGATGGTTTTCTTCGTGATATTCATCGGGTGTCGCATTTGTGTTTGTGGCCTGGGCGGGAATTTTGCGAGGTGATATAAGGCAGAATAAATCAGAAGGCGCGTACTTTTAATTGGTGCATCCTGGATTCCGGGGAAATGTGTCAATTTCAGGTTTCGAGTTGCTCTGGCTGAGTTCGTCGCAGTTCGAGGCTGCCATCGATGGCTAGTGGATGCAATTCGAAATGAATTTTCGTAATTTCACCTCATCTACTCCTAGTATGTCTGGATGCTCGGGGTCTCGTGTCAGATCCAATGCTTGCATCGAATTCTTATCCAAGTTTATCCAACCGATAGTAACTTGTTTGTCAAGATTGTCGGGGCTATCCGCAGCGACGTACAGTCTGATGCTATAGACTCCGTTAGCCGCATCGGCAATATCCACGTGAATGTCTTTCTTGTTCACCGCAACATGCTTGAGCGGAGGTACAACCAATTCTCTTAGCTCGTTTTTGCAGATATCGGCTCTGGCATGGGCTCCGCATGAAATGGTCAGGAGTAGGGGGAGCGTTGCGATTTTGTAAAGAATCCTCATGTTCGATGAAAAGTGGATTTGTGGTTCACAGTGTTATGAAGCGGAGTAGCCCGTATCACCTAACGACTCGATCGGTGACTTCGACAGCAGGCGGGGCTGTTTTTCCGAGACTGCTGATTGGTGTGAGCCGCGTGCGGTGTTCCATCTCCCAATCACGCCAGACTCGAGATCAGGTGACAGCCGCACGTAGCGCGATGGCCATGCCGTGCGATCGGGATGCCGTCGTCCGTCATCGACGGGTCGCCTTCCTCGATGAGGTTCGGTGAGACATCTGGATGCTGCGGGCACGATACGCGGTCGCCCTTGCGGGCGACATAGCGGCCGTCGAAGCGCATCGAAGTTGACGCTGTTTCGACCTTGCCGCCGTGGTCCGTGTCGTCACCGATACGAATCAGGTCCATCACGTCAGTCCTTCGTTTTCCGAGAAGAGGCTTCAAATAGTCAACTCCCTATCTAAGTGGCGCAGGCAATAGTTCGTGTTTAGGCTGAGTGGGCATCGCGGAATTTTGGAGTGGTCGAATGCTAAATGAAATCATGGTCTGATTTTATTGTCGGGATAATTTATGTCGATACATTTCACCCATTTTTCGATAATCTTCCCATTTTTCGCTATGTAGCGAAATTTGATATATCCATCGTGAGGGCTTCCCAGTGTTTCAACTTTGTCGCCAGCTATTAGGTACGCCTTTCCTGCGGCTTGAGGGAGTGGTCGGTCATAGAGGTACGCACGTTCGCTCACTACTAAAAAATAATTATTGCTTTCGTGATCAGCAGCGGCTTTCCATGAGGGAAGTGTTCTTTTGGTGATGGTTGTTAAACTATTTTTGTCCGATTCGCTGAGGCCAGAGAAATAGGATCGGTTGTTGACTTTTTTACCATCCTCGATGAAATTAATGCTGCCGTCTCTTTCTACAACATAGATCGTGTCGTAGCAATATGGATCCTTTTCTCCGGCTGATGGTTGCTTGTCGAGCAATATAAATGTGCTTTGATCGATCATCTTTTTATCCGCCGGTTTGCACATGGAATGCGATGCCATGATGTCTGGCACCATTGGACTTAGATTTTCCGAGAAAAATGATCGGGGAAAACGGCGGCCAATCTCAAGGCCAATAACCGATCCATTGCGAGCAACAAACCAGTTCTTATTGTCCTGCTCAGAACAATTGCATGAACATGATACTAACGTCCAACTGCTATTTTTGTTCCAAGAAATCTGCAGTGGTGCATTCGGGCACAGGTTTTTTGCTTCGTTGGTGATGGTCGTTGTGCATTCGTCACCAGGCCCACATTCAACGGTATCGTATTTTACCTCCGCTATTGCATTTACGGCACTTGTCGCGATAACAATTACGAGCAACAGTCTTATTAATGATTTTTTACAATCCGCAGACATTTTTATCCGCCTTTCCACTAAGTAATTTGAAATTGATGTTGTCTCTTGGCATGGGCTTCTCACCCTTGACTGGTGGGTGTGGGTATGGCTTCTGTTGTATAATTCCCATTCGCCGGCTGGTGGCGTCGAATATCCATTTAGGGTTGGCTGTTTTGGCTCTCTCTTGAACTGCGATTTTAAGAAGTTCTATCTGTGTGGCTGGTTTTTCCGTGGCAACGCGTTCTGCTATCTGATGCGATGCTTTGCTTAAGTCATGCTGCTGTACGCATAAATCATAGAGGGCGCAGTAGGTAACGAGCTGCACGGATTTCATCAGGTCGGGGCGCAGTTCCCGTAAGAGCTTCAGGCAGCTTAGAATATCTTGATGATATTTTGCTGCCTCTTTAATTTGAATCTCTTGAAATTTTTCATTCGATCCGATGGCCTTGAATGTTTTCTGCCAATTATCCCTATTGCTATTTTGTTGCGCAATCGCCCAATTTTTTTGGGCGGCGAAATCCCCGCTTATTATCGCGCTCCAGATGGCTTGATAATTCGTTCCGGGAGCAAATGCAGCTTCAAACGCTTGAGGGTCGGCATCATGCATCTTTTTGAGGACGGGGCCAAGCGTATTCATTCCAAAATTCCACTGGATCAGTCCAAACGACATGCCCATGCCGTCAAAATTATCGGCGCATCCGTCAAATTTTGGATTTCCGTTTTCGAACGATGCCGAAATAAATAGTGCGATCCGCTGGGCCTCAACCAACGGAATGCAGTCTCCATCGCCGCACGCGAAATTCCCAATCAACCCGATCGGATGAAAATGCCATGGCTTCGGCTCTTTCGGAAGAATCGTTGCGTCGATCCCTTGAACCTCTTCCCACCACTGGAGCTTCTTTATCCGCTCCATCTCGTTCTGCCATTTCCATGGCACGAGCTTCATGTAAGGCGTGATGTCCTCCCACTTGCCCATGTTGCCGCCCCATTCGCTCTCGCTCTTCACGACAATGTGCGAGATCGCTTCGGCCAGCCAGGGCATTTTCTGCGCGTCCGCCAATTCCGCTGCGGTCACCTTGCCGTCGTGGTTGGTGTCAATTGCCTTTTCGAGCTTCTGGATAAGGTCGCTGGTGGCCAATGCGTCCGCACTAGGCTTGAAGTTGTCCTGATCCTCTCCCATGGCGAGCCCGGCGACAAACAGATACCGCTTGAACATATCGACCATCGTGGTCGAACTGTTATCGACGAGTTCGAACCCCGGCCAGTCCCACGGACTACACAGCGTCACCTTGGGGTGGTCGCGTTCGCGCGCCCAGCCTTGAAGCGTTCCACCGTCTTTCGTGCCCAGGGTCACATTCCACCAGCGTATCGCTTTTCCGCTCGCGTCCTTGTCTTCTCGGGCAAAGTTTTGCGGGCCAGGCTTCTCGAGTTCGACGATCTGGAACACGTTGCGAAAGTCCGCTGCGGGTCCGTCTGCCTGACTCACTTTTAGCGGAAAGTCTTTCCAACCCTTGATGGGTGCCGTGGTCAGTTGATTGATCAGCACCACGCCGCTGTCAATCCAAAAGGGGCTCCCGATCGGCGTCTCGATGGGCTCCGGCTTTTTCGCCGGCTTCGGCTTGTGCTTTTTCCCGGTCCCAGCCGGAGCAGGGGGCTCCGGCTGCGGGGCAGGCATCTTGACAGTTTTGGGCTGCACCTTGACCCACCGCGATTTCGAATCGCTGACCGGCGCCAGTTTCAAACCAGTCTGCTGAAGAACGTAGTCCGGTTCCCGGACCTTCGTTACCAGTTTTGCGCCGGCCAGAATTTCCAAAAATGGCTTTTCCATATTCGGATCTGCCTCTGACAACTCTTTTGCGCGTAACTGGCTCTTGGCAATGAACGTCGGAAGGTCGGGACCCGCAAAAACTTCGAGGTGCAGCAATGGCCGCGTCGGCAGCGGAGGAGTGTGCTTCGCTTCTCTGTACCGTTGGTATTGTCCGATATGCGCGACGATGTCTCCCGCTTTGACCGGGTATGGCTTCTTGAGTACAACGACCTTATCGACGGGGCCCGACTGAGGAATCGGCTCGAGCTCTGAGACAAAAACGTAACCCCACTTCAGTTGTACATCAGGAGGCTGCCCGACGATGGGGCCAACCGGATCCCCTTTAATGATCTTCGTGATTTTTGCCCAACCGTTCCGGCCGCCATTATCCGCCTCATTCACGGTCAATTCCGTCCCCTCGGGTAGCAACCCGAGCAACTTTCCGTTCGGAATAATGCGAACCCGGACCCCTGATACTGGTTGGGGAAGCGAATCGTTCCCGTCTGGTTGCGGCAATGAATCGTCGCCCGCCGCGCTGGGATCGACCGGCTTCGGTTTCGGAACGCCCTGCGCGTTTGGTTTCAATGCTCGATACGAGCGCTCCACTTCGAGATACGGCGGAAGCGTGAACTGCGACGCCTTGGCAGCCGCATTGTTCGTTTTGGTCTCATCAAGCATCGCCTTATACGTTTTCCAGTCGAGCGTATGCATGTACAAACTGAAGAACGTCAGCGTTTCACCGGGCGGCGGCCCGGACGGCGCCGGCGACTTTGTCGGAGCGGGGGCCGGAGGAGTCGCATTGTTTCCGGAGGCGGGTGCTGTCGGCGCATTCGACGGTGCCGGCGCGGGTTCGGGCTTTTTCGGTGCGGGCGGCAATTGCAGTGTATGGCGGATCAGCACAAAGCCGCGCGAGTACAGCGCGTGGCGCTGGTCCTGATAGGTCAGCGTGGGGTATTCCTTGTCGAGCCGATAAGCGACGACCTCTCCCGTGGCGATTGCCCGTATTCCCTCGTCCTGCTTCAGCGCTTCACCTGTCTTCTGACCGAAGTGAATGCCGCCATGCCAGATCCCGCTTGCTCCCAGTGGATAAAAGCCGTCCTCTGCAGTCGCAAGCACCTGCATATAGGTGAGGGGATCCGTGGTGTCCGGAGCTGCACCTCCCTGAGTAGAAGGAGAAAACGGATAGCTCCATGCAAGTGGCGTGTACGCCGGCTTGGCGTCCGGCTCAGGCTTTTTCGGCGGTTGTTTGGGAGGGTGCTTGTCCGTCATGTCAGATTGAATCGCAAGTCGTTATCGTGCATCAGAAGCCGGCATCCGCTCAGCCAGAAAAATCGTCCGCGTAACCGCCGTGTTTGGACACCGGCGTACCGTTTAGTGGGTCTCGCAACGTCATGGTCGACGCACCGGGCTTGTCCCAGGATGCGCATTTTTCGAGAATCTGGCCCGACGTCCCGTTTTCGATCATGTTCGGCGTGATCTTGATATACGAGGAGCCGACGTTGAGAATCAGTTCCTTTTCCGCGCGCAGGATCACCCGCCCTGACGCGCTCTCGATCTTGACGTCCTGTTGTGCCAGCATTGTCAGCGCATCGGTTTGAGCTTGGATCTCGATCGCGCCTTTCGTCGCGAAGATTTTCACTCCCAGGTTTTGGGCGTACAGGCTGATCTTGTCCATTACGCTGGCGAGAAACGACTTCCCGGCTGCGAGGTTAACGTTTTTCCCCGCCACCAAATTGACCTGCTGATTAGCCGATGTGTGAATCGATTGATGGCTCGACAGTCCGATGCCGGCCGGGCTCGACAGTAGCAGCGCGGGTTTTGCAAAGCCATTGGCGTTCCCCGTCCCGCCGCCAGCGGTGCGCCCGCCTTTTGTTGCAGCGGGCACCGTGTGCTGCGTCATCTCGGTAAAGGCTTTCAACGCATCGCTGCCGTCCTGCAAGCTCTCGGCCCGATTCGTTTCGCTCGCCTGCGACACCGTTTCGAGCACGGCTTCCGAAGCCGCGAGCTGATCGGTCGCCGCGGACACGTTCATTGGTTGTACTGCGGCGGGGTGGGTCGAGATAGACATACCCTGAACGGCCCGGATCGCACCATGAGCCTCCGATTTGAGGTCGAACCCACTGCCCACGAACGACCCCCGCGTGTTGTCGCTCTGTTCGATCAGATAGCCCAAATGCAGGTGCGAACTGTAGCTCGACGAGTAAAGGTGGACCCGGTTCTGACCGGTAGCATCGTCCATGACGAGCTGGTTGAAGCCGTCGCCGCCATACTCACGCGAACGAAACCCGGACAGCAGGCCGTGCGTGTGCCACACCGGCATCGTCGCGCCCCCATGCAAACGCGACACGATGACGGGCCGGTCGCAGTCGCCATTGACGAATCCGAGGAGCACCTGATCACCTTTGCGCAACGGGAAGTAGCCGCCGCGCTTCGAGCCTGCGTCCGGCATCGCCGCGCGAATCCACGACGTCGACTTTGTATTGCGATCGTTCCGGCTGTTCGACGTCCGGACCCGCACGCGATTGCCATCGTCCGTGGCGATTTCTTCGTCGCTGTCGGTTACGACGATCGCCGTCTGCAAGTGCATCTCCGGCTTCTCATGCTCGAACGGGCTGCGGAACGGCGTCTTGCGGCGTTGCGCTTCGATCTCGACGTGGAAGAATCCGATACCGCCATCGCGGTGGCTCACAGTCGCGCCGGCCCCGGCCGCCTTCACCTGTTCGATCTCGCTGCGCAGGCTGCGCGGGAAGCGGGTGAGGGCGTCCATTCCTGGCAAGTTGTTTTGAATCAGCCAATCGCTCGCGATGATCGACAGCTCGCGCTCTTCGTCAGGCAATGCGTCGAGGACGGGATGCCCCGACACTTTGAACCAGTAGCCGGGCAGCGCGTAGCGGGGACTACCGATCGCAAAATAGCGCTTTGCTCTGGACGCCCATTCCTCGGTTCGAATACGCGCCTGTTGTTGTCCGGCATCGGATTCGGCCCAGGTCTGTGAGCCGGTATATAGATAATCCTCGCCTTGGCCCGGCAGATCTTCCAGGTCGGCCGCCGGCATGCTGATTTGTTTGTCGAGATCCGGGCGCTTGTAGTCGACGGTGCCGAGCGCAAGCGTTGCGCTTTGTGCATCTTGCTGCTCGCTCAGCTGCGTGAGGCCATCGAAATCCTCGTCGGTACCCGCGTGGCTGAACTTCATCTCCGAATTCGGCAGTGACGGCCCGAAATACAGGTCGTCCATCATCACGACCTTGTGCGACTTGCCATCCTTCGCGAAATCGAAGCGCGCAAATACGCCGACTTCCTCCAGGCTGCGATGCACGAAATTCCAGTCGGTTTCCCACTGCACGCGGTGCGAATACGAGCGCATCGCCGCGCGCAGTTCCTGCCCATAGTTACCGGAAGCCTGCGAATGCTTGTCGAACACGTCGGTGAGAATTTGCCAGCCGCTCGCTTCCTGCCAGTCGCGCCGATCGCTGCTCAGCTTCAGAAAGCTCAGCCACGAAGAAAACTGAAGCTGGAAATACGAGACGCTCCCGTCGTTTCCGAGGCGGCGAGCCCGCTGCACATAGCCATGGATCGGCAGATAGCCGCCGTCGGTCTGGCGAATCCACAGCGTGACGGGTTGCAGCATCAGCGCGCTGAGCTTGATCTTGTCGCCCATGACGGACGACGCGTCGACGGTCACTTCGAAATTGCGCCCGAGTCGCGCGTTGACCTTGACGTACAGCGGCGTGAGCCAGTCCTCGCCGAGCGGCGTGTCGAGTTTGACGATGCGATCGAACTGCGCGTAACCGCCGCGCAACACCTTCAGCAATACTTCCCCGCTCATGCCATTACCCCGTTTCTCGAGAACGCGATCGTTATCCGACATCCCGGCGCCGGAATTGTGTCAGTGCCAAATGAATCTTTCAAACAAATAACGATTTATTTGGATTTGCTTTCATTTTGGTGCGGAAATCCTAAAAGCCGCGCCTCGGCTGATCGCGCGAAAGATCATATCAAAGGGAATTCAATACGGTAAATGTCCGGTAACCATTTTTGAAAGTCTTCTCGAAACCATCGGGCATGTAATTTTTACTATTTTGTGGCTGTCTCGTTATGTGGTGAGTAAATAATTACCGATTTTCGATGCGGCGTCATATCCCGTCACCGGATGATAAGGGGCACATCGTCTTTCCGTCGGCAACGTCGAGCACGAGTGCGCACGCGCCCCCTACCTGGACGTACGCCAGCATCAGTCACTTTCCTGACCGGAGTTTTCATCCGGATAAGACGGATGGGTGCTTGATATCCTGCCTTTGATATAGGCGATTCGGTTGCGATATGCGTCGAGTAAGCACGCACTGTCTGCGCAGGAATTGCGGACCGTCCTGAGCCATTCGATTTGATCCAGCCGAATCGGGTCCTGATATGAGATTTCTTTCGAATCGGCTTGGCGCATCGCGACGTAGCCACGATTGACGGTTGCATCCAGCTTGAGCAGTTCTCGGTTTCTACAAATGAGAGATGCTCGCCATTCGTGCCGGGCTTACTGCAATCAAAAACTCTCCCTGCATGCGCCGGCGCACGGGTCGAGCGCTCGAACACGTATGCCCAGGAACCGTCGAGGAGTACCAGTTTGTCCGGCGATCACTCGTGCGTAACGAAATTGACCGTTCGCCGGTGACGCCTGCCACGGAGGCTTGGGCGGAAGTAGAGAACGCCGAGCTGCGATGTAGCGACGTACGAAGAAGATAGCGCGAAGGCGGGTTGATCCACGAAAAACTCAGGCTCGCTTGGCGAAACGAGTGTCGTGAACCAATGAAAAAAGCCCTTGAAGACTCATGGGCTTTTAGGGTGTTCTGGCGGAGAGAGGGGGATTCGAACCCCCGATAGGCGATTAACCTATACACGCTTTCCAGGCGTGCGACTTAAACCACTCATCCATCTCTCCGGAAGACCGAGAGTATAGCAAACTCTGGCGGCGGCCCGCCAGCCCCTCGATTTCCCGGCAGAGCGTCCCACGCTGGCAGGGCTGCCGGGGTCGGTCATGCGTCTTCGGCCCGCCAGGGAAGTCGTGCCTGCCACCGGGCATCGGCGCTCTCTTGGATCAGGCGATCTATGCGCATCGATCGCATCCAGGCGAAGACGCGAACACGCATGCAATCGCGCGTCGCACACCTCCAAGTCGACACCCCCGACGCCGGCCGACATCCACTGCACACTGCGCACGCAGACCAATGCAATCCCTTCGCTCTACTGCGCATGAAGCCCGCCTTCATCGTGACGAGCAATTCGACGTACTACGCGGTTCATCACGGCCAGCTTGCCGCGCTTTATTGCCCGATCAGGGTCAATCAAGCCAGCCGCCGAGCATTCCCTCTTCCGAGCATCGAATGCCCACCGATCCGTCGCGCCACCCCTTCGAACCCCGACATTTCATTTCTCTTTCGCATTCGTCGCGCGTGTAAGGTTGTGCGCCTTCCGCAGTCCCGAAAACTGCCCCGATAGCGGAATAACCGCAGCCTTTTCACCACCAAGCTCGCACAAGACCTTACAAAACGAATGGAAATTGTAAAAATCACGTCGCTTGACGCGATGCGCGTCGGCATTTATTGTCCGTCTGCCGTACGTGAGAGAGCACGTACGTCAATCGCAGATGCGCGCATCTGCGCACACCACAACGCGTAGCAAAAAGCAGAAAAGGAAACGTGGTAGCCACATGAGGCCGCTATTCGACGACAAGAAATCCGATGCGGTCAACGATCGTCCTTCCATGCCGTCTTCGGCGCCCGTCGCAGTATCCGCCGCGGCCGATGCAGCCAACACAGCCAACGTTCTTCGCGTGCCGCCGGCGCATCCGACGGAGCCCGCGCGCCTGATCACCGTCGACGAAATCGATCAGCTCGGCGCCACGCAGGGCGCGCGCATCGCCGGCTTCTCGCAGCAGATCCTGGCGAGCGTGCGCGCGTCCGACGCCGACCAGTTCGGTGACAAGCTCAACGAACTGATCGCGACGGCAAAGGGGCTCGACCCGCGCGGCGCCGACAAGGGCGGCCTCCTCACGCAGGTCACGCGGCTGTTCCGCTCGACGAAGGAGAAGCTTCTTTCGCAGTACGAGTCGGTGAGCAAGCGCATGGACACGCTCGTCGTCGAGCTCGAACACCACGCACAGCGGCAGAAGGCCGGCATCGACGAGCTCGAGCGGATGTACAACGACAACTACGCGCTGCATCAGGATCTCGCACAGGCCAAAGCGCATGGCGAAGCGGCGCTTGCGGCGTTGCGCGCGCACGCCGCGGCAGGCCATCCTGCGGACGACGCGTTCGCCGCGCAACGCCTGCTCGACGTGAAACGCAAGATCGACGCGCTCGAAAGCAAGCTCGACGACCTCGATCGCGCGATGCTGATGTCGAAGCAGCTTGCGCCGCAGATCCGGATGGAGCAGGACCAGAAACGCACGCTCACGTCGAAGTTCATGACGATCAAGACCGTGCTGATCCCGGCATGGACCAATGCCTTCGCGCTCTACCTCGAGCAGCTGAGCACGAAGCGCGCCGCGGCGCTGGCGAACGCGACCTACGACGCGGCCGCCGAGGCGATCCGCGCCCAGGCCGACCTGAACCGTCAGAACGCGCAGGAAATCGCGAAGCTGGGCCAGCGTCCGGTGATCTCGACCGACACGTTCGAATACGCACAGCAACAACTGTTCGGCGCATTCGACGACGTCACGCAGATCATCGCCGACGGCAAGCGTCAGCGCGAGCAGGACGCACCGCGCCTGCGCCAGCTCGAACAGGAACTGATCACCCGATTCGCTCCGAAGCACAACTGAGAGAACCCCGCATGATTACGCTTGAGAAACGCGCGGCGAAGGTCGCGATCGTCCTCGAAAAACGTCAGCTGCTGAAGCCGCCCGTCGTGCGCGTCGGCGCCGCGCTCGATATCTCCGGCTCCGCGAAGCCGCTGTACGAATCGGGCGTGATCCAGGAGACGCACGACCGGATCCTCGGCATTGCGCTGAAGTTCGACGACAACGGCGAAGTCGATACGTGGACCTTCACCGAAGGCTACGACCGCCTGCCGACCGCGACGCCCGACAACTACGGCGCGTACATCTCCGACCACGTGCTGAACGCGCGGATCGACAAGTGGGGCGGCACGCAGTACGCGCCGGTGATGAACGACATCGTCGACTTCTTCTTCAGGGCGCCGGAGCCGAAGCACGCAGCGAAACGCGGCTTCCTGAGCCGGCTGTTCGGCGCCGCAGAGGAGGCGGCGCCGGCCGCGTCGACGCCCGCGAACGGACACCTGCCCGCATGGGTGCTGTTCGTCACCGACGGCCAGAACCCGAAGAACGACCGCAAGCGCGTACGTCAGCTGCTGGCCGAATCGCAGCACTTCCCGCTGTACTGGTCGCTCGTCGGCGTCGGCGATCCGAGCGAATTCGACTTTCTCGCGGAAGTCGCCGATGACATGCCGAACGTCGGCTTCCTGCATCTCGAATCGCTCGACGTCAGCGACGAGCAGATCTACGAGCAACTGATCACGCAGGAATTCTGCGACTGGGTGCGCGCGAAGTAAGCGCGACCCGCTCGCCCATTTTTCCCCAACCCGATTACTCCATCATGTTGAAAGACTTCAAGATTCCGCTGGCCCTTACGGTGCTCGCACTGGTCGCCGCCTATCTGCTCGGCGGCGTGAAGGACATGCTGATCGTCGCCGTGCTGTCGGTGCTCGAAATCTCGCTGTCGCTCGACAACGCGGTCGTCAATGCATCGGTCCTCAAGAACTGGTCGGAGAAGTGGCGCAACCGCTTCATGGTGTTCGGCCTGCCGGTCGCGGTGTTCGGCATGCGGCTCGTGTTCCCGCTGCTGATCGTCGCGGTGATCGGCCATATCGGCCTGCTCGACGCACTGACGCTCGCGATCGAAGCGCCGGAGAAGTACGCGGCGGTGCTGACGTCCGCGCATCACGAGGTGTCGGCGTTCGGCGGCGCGTTCCTGCTGATGGTGTTCTTCAAGTTCATGCTCGACAAGGAGAAGGACGAACACTGGATCGGCTTCCTCGAAGGCCCGATGCGTCATCTCGGCCGCATCACGGCGCTCGAAGTGGCGCTGACGCTCGCGATCGTGATCGTCGCGTCATTCTACGTGCCCGCGGCCGAGCAGGTCAGCTTCCTGCTCGCCGGCGCGTTCGGCGTGATCGGCTTCGTGATCGCGCATGGCGTGGGCGACCTGGTCGGCGGCGAGGATACGGGCACGCGCGTGGTGCGCGAAGGCGTCGCGGGCTTCATGTATCTCGAAGTGCTCGACTCGTCGTTCAGCTTCGACGGCGTGATCGGCGCCTTCGCGCTGTCGAACAACATCTTCCTGATCGCGCTGGGCCTCGGCGTCGGCGCGGCCTACATCCGCGAGATGACGCTCGTGCTGCTCAAGAAGGGCACGCTCGCGCAGTACCGCTATCTCGAGCACGGCGCGTTCTGGGCGATCGGCGCGCTCGCGACGATCATGTTCGTCGGCGTGAAGCTCGACGTGCCCGAGGTCGTCACCGGGCTGATCGGCGCGGCGACGATCGCAGCGGCGGTGGGGTCGTCGATCGTCGTGCAACGCAAGGAAGACCGGGCCGCCGTCGTGGGCGAGTGAGTGCGCGGCGCGCAGCGATCAAAGAAGGGCCGCGCGGTGCGGCCCGGCATTGCCGCCGGCGCAACGGCGGTTCCAGCAGAAGAGGTTCAGATGATCAATTTGTCGAAAGGCGGTCGCGTCAACCTGTCGAAGGAAGCGCCCGGCACGCAGAAATTCCGCATCGGTCTCGGTTGGGACGCGAACGGGACGGACACCGGCACGGACTTCGATCTCGACGTGTCGGTGTTTCTTTGCAAGTACGACGCGCAGAGCAATCCGAAGCTGATCTCGGATCAGCACTTCGTGTTCTACAACAGCGAGGTGCGCACGATGGATCGCAACGAAACGTTCATCCAGCCCGGTGACGACTTTCCGAAGCGCGGGATGCCGGCGTCGAAGTGTCTGGGCGTCGTGCACAGCGGCGACAACCGCACGGGCAGCGGCGACGGCGACGACGAAGTGATCTTCATCGACATGACGAAGCTGGCGGCCGACATCGACGAGATCTCGGTGATCGTGACGATCGATCAGGCTGAAGCGCGCCGCCAGAATTTCGGCCAGGTGCGTAACAGCTACATCCAGATCGCCGACGAAGTGTCCGGCGCGGTGATCGCGAAGTACGCGCTCGAGGAAGACTTCTCGATGGAGACGTCGGTGCAGGTCGGCAGCTTCTATCGGCGCGATGGCCAGTTCATGTTCAAGGCGGTCGGCGCGGGCTACAACCGCGGGCTCGGCGACTTCGTGCGCGCATACGGCGGCGCCGTCTGACCGGCGGCCGCGCCAAGCGAACCGCCGCGGGGCAGGACACACGCGATGAAGAAGCCGTCCGACGGGCCGAAGCCGCTCGAATTCGACACGACGCCCGTGCGCACGGTCGGGCGACCGCTGTTCGACCCGCAGCCCGCCGCGGGCGCGTCGGGCGAACGCGCGCCCGCGCGGCCCGTGCCGCAAGCGCTCGAGTTCGGGCCGGTGCCCGAGCGTGCGCCGCGCGCGGCGCCCGTCGATGCGCCCGGCCGCGCGCTGTTCGGCGAATCGAATCACCCGCAGCTCGACGCGTGCTTTCGCGCGGCGCAGGCGCGCTTCCCGAATCTTTATCCCGATTGCGCGCCGCGCATCGAGCGGCACATCCGGCAACTGGTGCCGCTCAAGCTCGCGACGGTCGCGACGATCGGCGACGCCGCGCTCGAGACGGCCGGCAACCTCGTCGAGGCCGTCGCGGCGACGACCCGCGAGTTCAACGCGCTCGGCGCGGCCGACATGATGGCCGGCATGCTCGCGCAGGCGACGCGCAAGGCGGGCAGGTTCGAGCGCTGGTTCGGCGCGGCGTCCGCGGAGGTCGACTACCGCGCGGCGCTCGGCGCGCTCAAGCATTCGCTCGGCTTCTTTCCGCGTCGCACCGAAGAACTCGCGGCGAAGGTTCGCCACGCGGAGGAGCATCTCGTGATCGTGCTCGCCGCGTTGAGCGCAGTCGCGGACGTCGTGCGCGCGCCGGATGACGCGGGCGTCGAACGCACGCTGCACGATCGCCGCAACATCGTCGCGCAGGCGGTTCGGCAGATCGGGATGCAACCGGCGCAGCTGCGCGCGCTCGACGAACGCGTGACCGATCTGTTGTCGCGCGCGGATCATCTGATGAACGTCGTGTTGCCGGCGGCGCTGGCGGCGCGGCCGCAGCGCTGAGCGGGGGCGGCGAGCGCACCGACAGCACCGATCACAACGCCGGGTGACACAAGCAACGCCAGCAACACCATCGACGCCAGCAGCGCCCCACCATCCCCGCATGCTCCACCGCACGCGATCCGGTTTCGCGCGTCTTGCCGAGAGTCTGCTATCTTCCCCGGCATTTCATCGCTTTCCCGTTGCCATGACCGACCGCATCGTCGCCGCATTCGATTTCGACGGCACCATCACGACCTCCGACAGCTTCCGTCATTTCGTTCGCTACGCGGTCGGCACGCGGCGATTCGCGTGGGCCGGCCTGCGCGCGCTGCCGTGGATCGTCGCGATGAAAGCGGGGCTGCTGTCGCGCGGCGACGCGAAGGCGAAGTTCGCATGGTTCGCGCTCGGACCGGCCGGCGAAGCCGCGCTCGACGCCCTCGCGTGCAGCTTCGTCGCCGACTATCTGCCGCAGCTCGTGCGCGCCGACATGCTCGAGCGCGTGCGCGAGCATCACGCGCGCGGTCACGAGGTCGTGCTGGTCAGCGCATCGCCGTCGCTGTATCTCGAGAAGTGGGCGAAGACGGCCGGCATCGATACGGTGCTCGCCACGCGCCTTGCCTTCGAGCGCGGCAGGTTCACGGGCCGGCTCGCGGGCGAGAACTGCTGGGGTCCGCAGAAGGTCGTGCGACTGCGCGGCTGGTGGGGGAACCGGCCGCCCGCCACGCTGTTCGCGTACGGCGACAGTCGCGGCGACAAGGAAATGGCCGAACTCGCGAACCACGCATGGATCCGCGGACAAGGCCCGCTGCCGCCCATCGCCGAATGACGCGATCGGCGCATGCCGTGCTCACGCGTCTTGCTGCAAGTGCGGCGCGCCGCCGGCCGGACCGCGGCGCGCACCCCATCGGTTCGCACGCTTGAACGTCCCGACGTCGTTGAAGCGCACGCCGACGTCACGCAGCGCCGCGTGTGCGGTGCGCGCGGTCAGCTGCCGGATATAGAACGGATCGCGCACCACGAAGTGATGGATCGCGTGCGTGCTGCCGAAATTGCAGCAGAACAGCTGAAACGGCAGCATCCACCACGGGTTGAGCACCTGGGTCTGCTGGATCACGTTACGCGGATCGATGTCGCCGAAATAATGCATGTTCGAGCTGACGAAGTTGATGCAGAAGCTGCGCACGAAGTTCGGCGCCAGCCACACGACCGCGACGAAATCGACGACGTGCATCGCGCGCGCGATGACGACCGGCACGCTCGCCGCGTAGCCGAACGCATGCAGCACGAACGACCCGGCGTGGTAGACGATGAACGCATGCCACAGCGCGTAATACAGGTGTGCGAGCGGCATGTACGACGACACCTGCTCGACGCGCAATTGCGCGCGCTCCGCCGCGTCGCGCACCGGTTGCGCGGCCACGTACTGGCCGACCTTGCGGCGCATCGCCTGCGACCGCAGCACGACGGCGAGCATTCCGTCCGCGAGCATCAGCAGCCGCTTGATACCCCACGGCTCGCCGTTGGTGATGCCGAATTCCTCGAGATCCGATTCGCCGCCCGACACCTTGTGATGATGCAGGTGCATGCGGCGGCGCGTCCACGGGTTGATCGTGCCCGGCCGGGCGAGCCAGCAGAGCGCCATCATCAGGTGATGGGCCCACGGCGTCTTCTTGAAGTACATCAGATGGATCAGGTCGTGTTCGAGCTCGTGAATCAGCGACGTGACGAACGCGACGGCCGGCACCGCGACGTACCACGCGATCGCGCCGCGCGCGTACAGCTACGCGATCGCGAGCATCGCAGCGACCGATACGGCCATCACGGTCGCACCCACGAGGCTCTGCTGGTCGAGCAACGGAAAGCGCGCGCGCAGCGCGTCGCTCGCCGCATTGACCTCGCGGCGCACGTACGCGACCTTGTCCGCGTCGTCGCGAAAAACGGGTGGTGCGGGTTGGCTCATCGACCGGAATCCATGTGGAAAAGTGAGGCGCAATGCCGATCCCGGCAGGATAGGCCGCACGAGCCGCGCGCGCGAGGGCCGCCGGTGCCAATTGCGGTGTCATATCGGGCCATCGCGTGCGGGGCGCCCGCCATTGCCGCAGGCAGCAGGCCACAGGCCCTAGAGGCGCGCCGCGGTGTCATCACGGGCCGCCGACGCTACAATCCGCCGAAACCGCCCGGGAGTCCGCCGCATGGCCCAGTCAGTCCCGGATGCCGCGCGCCAGCTGCACAAGGCGACGGTGTCCTCCGCGTATGCGCTGTTCATGCTGATGCTGGCGGAGGAGCGCGGCATCGACGGCGATCGCATCCTGGCCGGCTCGGGCGTCGAGCGTGAGCGGCTCGCGCAACCCGACGCGCGCATCACGCCGTTGCAGCAGGCGGCGATCGTGTTCAACCTGCTCGACGCGACGAACGACCCGTCGATCGCGATCGAGATCGGCCTGCGCAGCAGTCTGACCAAAGCCGGCTTGATCGGCTTCGGGCTGATGAGCTGCGCAACGCTCGGCGAGGCCATCGCGCTCGGGATCCGCTATCTGCCGACCCGTGTGCCATTCTTTTCGGTGCGGCTCGTGCAGCTCGACGGGACGGTCGACATCGACGTGTACGACGCGTTTCCGCTCGGCCGGCTGCGTCAGTTCGCGGTCGAGAATTTCCTCGTCGAGACGGCGATGCTGTTCAACTCGCTGCTCGACCCGGCGCCGGCGCGCACGTGGCAGTCGCGCGCGGAGCTGCATTTCGAATGGCCGGAGCCGCCGTGGTTCGAGCGCTACCGCGCGCGGTTGCCGCGCTGCCATTTCGATGCGAGCGCGAATCGCATCCGCTGCGACGCCGCGCTGCTCGACGAGCCGATCGGCACGGCGAACGCACAGACCGCGCAGATGATCGTGCAGCAATGCGACGCGGAGCTCGCGCGGCTCGGCTATGCGGAAAGCATCGTCGAGCGCGTGCGCAACCTGCTGATCTGCGGCGCGCACGGCTATCCGTCGGTGGACGACGTCGCGCGCGAGCTGCATGTGTCGACGCGCACGTTGAAGCGCAAGCTCGCGGAATTCGGCGCAACCTATTCGGCGCTGCTCGACGAAATCCGGCTGCGCGACGCGCTGCGGCTGCTCGAGGGCACGCAATTGCCGGTCGACGAGATCGCGGCGCGGGTCGGCTACACCGACCGCGCGAATTTCACGCGCGCGTTCAAGCGTTGGACCGGCGTGGCCCCAAGCGCGCGGCGCTGATCGCGCCGGCGGCGCGGCCCGTCGGCGGTCCGATCGTTCAAATCATCGCGATCCAGTTCGCACCGCGTCCGCCCGCCACGCGTGCATGCGGCGTGAGCGTGCCGTCGTCCGGCGCGATCGCGTACACCGACACGTATTCCGACAGCTCGCCGCACGCGACGAGCCAGCGTCCCGACGGATCGATTGCGAAGCCGCGCGGCTGCGTTTCGGTGGGCGTCGCATGCGCGGGCGCGTACGTGCCGTCGGGCGTACGGCGATAGCACAGCAACTGGCTCGACGTCCGCTCGCTGACATAGGCGAACCGTTCGTCGGGCGTCAGGTGCAGATCCGCCGCCCATACGGACGGCACGGCGGGCGCCGGCGGACGCGCATGGCCGTGCGCGAGCCCCGCGACGGCCGGGTGATGGGCGCTGACCTGCGCGTCGCCGAGGCGGCCGCTCGCCGCGTCGCGCGTGAAGGTCGCGAGCGTCGCCTGGAATTCGCTGACCGCGACGAGTGCATGGCCGTCGCGCGCGAAGTGCAGGTGACGCGGCCCGAAGCCGCCCGGCACGCGGGTTTCGCCGTGTTCGAGCACACGCAGGCCGTCGGCATCCTCGGCCAGCGCGAACGTGAAGATCCGGTCCGAACCGAGCGAGCTGACGTAGGCGAAACGATTGTCCGGCGACACGACGACCGCATGCGCTTTCGCGAGGTCGGTCACGACCTGCAGCGGCGTGCCGTCGCCGTCGCGCACGCGCGCGGCGTCGTAGACGCTCAACGAGCTGCCGCCGTACGACGCGCCGAGCAGCCAGCGGCCGCTGCGGTCGAGCGACAGATAGGCATGGCTCGCGTCGATCGCGGTCGCGCCGACGCGCGCGAATGCGCCGCTCGCCGGCGCGATGCGGAACGCGACGATGGCCGGCTGCTCGCCGCGGGCCGCGACGTACAGACGCGCGCGATCGGGCTGCACGGCGATCGGCATCACGGCGTCGCCGGCCGGGTAGCGAGCGAGCGGCGCAAACGCACCGTCGGACGTGAGCGAGAAGGTGGCGAGCTCGCCGTCGGCGGCATTCGATACGACGACGGTCAGGCGGTCAGTGTTCGGCATGGCGGAGCATCGTGGTGGGCGTGATGAGGCTGGGGTCGGCGGGCCGCGCGGTCGGCATGAGCGGGCGCACGTGCGACTTCACTTTCGGGACGGCCGGTGCGCAGGCGGCGCGGGCGGGCAGAGCGGGCGAGGTCAAGGAGTCTCCAGTCGGGCGACGCGCGGGGCGAAGGCCTTGGGTGGCGTCAGCGGTGGTGTATCGAGTAGCGGACGGGTATTTGTGGTATGTCGTCGTATGACATGGTACGACGTTGACTTCGAGGTGGCGTCACGGGTTTACCCGAGAGGCCGCGGCGAAGGTCGCCCCCGCGCAGCTTTTCGGCGTACCCACAAGCGGTTGCGGCAAAATACGCGCCGCAACCGCGCGCCATCGGCAGCGCTATTGCGCGGCGCGGTTCGCGTGCCGGAAGATGATGGGCAAGGAGCGACGCGCCATGCGAACGCCAGCGATTTCACGCGCCGACGAAGGGACAACGGATCATGCAGGAACAACGACAGGGGCGGCACTTCTTCGCGTTCAACGGCGACGCGGATGGCTTGTGCGCGCTGCAACAACTGCGGCTCGCGGAGGGCGAGTGCGGCACGCTCGTGACCGGCGTGAAGCGCGACATCAGGCTGCTCGAGCGCATCGACGCGCGGGCGGGCGACTGCGTGACCGTGCTCGACGTGTCGCACGACCAGAACCGCGACGCCTGCGCACGGTTGCTGCGCGACGGCGCGGCGGTGCGCTATTTCGATCATCACTTCGCGGGCGAACTGCCCGGCGCGCCGCATTTCGACGCCCATATCGACACGTCGGCCGACGTATGCACGAGCGCGCTCGTGAACCGCTACCTCGCCGGGCGGTACGTGCGCTGGGCGATCGTCGCCGCGTTCGGCGACGAACTGCCGGCGCTCGGCTGCGCGCTCGCGCGCGACTGCGGGATCGACGAAGCCGACCGCCGCACGCTCGCCGAGCTGGGGCTGTACCTGAACTACAACGCGTACGGCGACTGCGTCGACGATCTGCATTTCGATCCGGCCGCGCTGGCCGATGCGATGCTGCCGTGTGTCGATCCGCTCGAATTCGTGCGCGACACGGCGGTGTTCGCGGCGCTGCGCGACGGCTATCGCGACGACATGGCGCGCGCCCGCGCGCTCGTGCCGCTGCGCGACGTGCCGGGCGCGACCGTGATCCGGATGCCCGCTCAGCCCTGGGCGCGCCGCGCCACCGGGATGCTCGCCAACGAGCGGATGCGCCATGCACCGCATGCGGCGCTTGCGGTGCTGTCGCCGTGTGCGCAGGGCGGGCTGGTGGTCAGCGTGCGCGTGCCCGATGGCCGGCCGCTCGGGGCCGACGACTTCTGTCGCGCTTTCCCGACCGGCGGCGGACGCAAGCGCGCGGCGGGCATCAACCATCTGCCGGAAGCCGAGTTCGACGCGTTCGTCGAGCGCTTTGAAGCCGCGTTTCGCCTCGACTGACCGACGCGCGCGACGCGCATGTGACGCTCATGTGACACGCCCGCCGCGGCCGGCGAACAATCCGGCGCACTGGCAGTGGATGGACGGCTGCGGCGCGGACGCCGCGCCGTACTTCCGCATCTTCAACCCGGTCACGCAGGGGCGGAAGTTCGATTCGCAAGGTGCCTGCGTGCGCCGTTGGGCGCCGGAACGCGCGGGCCTCGACGCGGCGACGCTCCATGCGCCGTGGCACGCGTCGCCGCTCGCGCGCGCGGCGGCCGGTGTGCGGCTCGGCGTCGACTATCCGGCGCCGATCGTCGATCACGACGACGCGCGTCGCCAGCGCTCGATGCCTCGCCACGTTGCGGAAGCCGCGTTAAGCGCTGCACACACGCCGGCTTGCCACATCAGTTGCACGACGCCGCGCGCTCGAGCAGCGCGAGCGCGACGCCCGCGTTGAAGTAGGCCGCGCCGCACCACGCGACGAACGCAAGCATGCCAGCGGCCAAGGCCGCGCGCATCATGCCCATGCGGCCCCGCGCGGCGCGGCGCGCACGATGCGCGCATCGTCGATCGGCAGGTGCAGCAGCGCGGCCAGCACGCCGAGCGCGATCGAGCCGATCCACAGCGGCAGGTACGAGTGCGTGGCGTCGTACACGCGTGCGCCGAGCCATACGCCGAAGAAGCTGCCGAGCTGGTGGCCGAAGAATACGAAGCCGAACAACGTCCCGATGTAGCGCACGCCGAACACCTGCGAGATCACGCCATTCGTCAGCGGCACGGTGCCGAGCCACGTGAACCCCATCACGGCCGCGAACACGTAGACGCTCGCGGGCGACAACGGCGCCGCGACGAACACGGTCATCACCAATGCGCGCACGAGATACAGCACCGCCAGCAGATACTTGCGCCGCAGCAGCCCGCCGAGATGACCGCACGCGTACGTGCCGGCCACGTTGGTCAGCGCGATCAGCGCGAGCGCGACGCTCGCGTGCCGCGCCGGCAGGCCGTGATCGAGCAGGTAGGCGGGCAGGTGGGTCGCGATGAACGCGAGCTGGAAGCCGCAGGCGAAGAATCCGATGTTCAGCAGCCAGAAGCCGTGGTGCGCGAATGCCTCGCGCAGCGCCGCGCCGATCGACTGGTCGGCGCCGTGCGCTCGTGCGGCGGCCGCTGCGGGCCGGTCGCGCACCAGCACGGCGAGCGGTGCGAGCAATGCCGCGACGAGCGCGAGCGCGACGAATGCATGCTGCCAGCCGATCCCGCCGATCAGCACCTGCGCGACCGGCACCATGCAGAACTGTCCGAGCCCGCCGATCGCGCCGGCGACGCCGAGCGCCCAGCCGCGCTGCTCGGGCGCAAACAGCCGGCTGAGCGCGCCGTAGATCGACGCGAACGCCGAGCCCGACAGCGCGATGCCGATCACGAGCCCGGCACCCACGGTGAAGCTGCCGGTCGATGCGGCCAGCGCCATCGTGACGAGCCCGGCCGCATACAGCAGCATCCCGACGACGATCACGCGCACCGACCCGAAGCGGTCGGCAATCATTCCGGTGAACGGTTGCGCGACGCCCCAGACCAGGTTCTGCAGCGCGAGCGCCAGGCCGAACGCTTCGCGCGACCAGCCGTGCTCGAGCGTCACCGGCGTGAAGAACAGCCCCTGCACGTGGCGGATGCCGAGCGCGGCGCCCATGATCAGGCCGCCCGCGAGCACCGGCAGCCAGCGGCGGCGAGTGTCTTGTTCGATCGGGGTCATGCGTGTCTCCGGATGAAGGCGTGCGGCGCGACGGCCGCGTTCGAACCGATTAGACGATCGCGCCGCGTCGTCGCTCAAGCGATCATTCGGTCGGATTCGCATGCGTGACGGGAATGTGAGTCCGGGCGGCTACGGGCACGCCGGGCGCGGCGATGCAAACCCGGCCGGGGCGAAGGCGGTCGGCCTCGGCGATGCAGACGCGGACGGGGCGCAAGCGGTCGGCGTGTAATCGGATCGACGTGAGAGGAGGGTGAGCCGGTTCGGCTGCAAGTGCGCCGCGCGCGGAGATGCAAGCGGGACAGGCCGACAGCACTCGGCGCGAAGCGGATCAACGTGACGGGAATGCGAGCCGATGCGACTGAGCTGAGCGCGGCGATGCAGACGGGACAGGCCGCAAGCGTTCCGCGCGCAGCAACTCAACGCGGCGCGCGCCAACGATTGGGCGGCGTGCCCCGGCTCGCTGCCCGCCGCCGCGATCACCCCTGCGCGACGTCGTACGCGCGCATCGCGTCCGCGCAGTCGGCGGCTTCCGCGAGAATCCAGTCGCGTACGTCGGTCACTTCGCGGCGCGGCGCCGCATCGTGCCGGAACAACCAGTAGCCATACGCATTCGAGCGCACGTGCGAGTGCGGGCCGACGACCGCGAGGCGGCCGTCGGCGAGCATCGGCGCGACGAGCGCGAGCCGTCCGAGCGCGATGCCCTGGCCCGCGATCGCCGCGTGGATCACCTGATCGTACTGGTTGAAGCGCAGCACGCCCTTCGGCCGCGCGTCGCTGAGGCCCGCCGCGTGCAGGTGCGCGCGCCACTGCAGCTGCGTCTGCGGCGGCCCGTCGAATTCGAGCAGCACGTGGTCGGCGATCGCCGCAGCATCGGCGACGGGGCGCGCGGCGAGCGCCGGGTGCGCGACCGGCACGACGATCTCGTCGAACAGATGCAGCGCGCCGGCCGGCGCGCGCTCGCGCGGGCAGTAGCGGATGCCGAGGTCGATGCCTTCCGCACGCAAATCGAGTACCTTGTCGTTCGCGGCCACGCGCAAGTCGATGTCGGGCAGGCGCGCCTGCAGGCGGCCCAGCCGCGGCAGCAGCCATAGCGCCGTCACGCCGATGCTCGCGGTGATCGTCACGGGCTGGCGCTCGCGCGCGGCGGCGAGCGCGGCGACGGTGTCCTGCAGGCTGAGCAGCGCGGCGTCCGCGACGCGGAACAGTCGCTCGCCCTCGGGCGTGAACGCGATCTTGCGATAGCCGCGCTGCAGCAGTGCGACGCCGAGATGCGCTTCGAGCGCATGCACCTGTCGGCTGACCGCCGACTGCGTGACACAGAGATCCTGCGCGGCGAGCGTGATGCTCATGCGGCGGCCGACGGCGACGAAGCCGCGCACGAGGTCGAGCGACGGGAGACGGACGAGCGGCGTTGACATGCGTATGGCTCATGCGAACGGAGCAGCAAAGATTGGTTGAGAACGCCGCATGCGTCAAGTTCAATGGAAGCCGGTCGAGCAGATGGAGCGCCGCCGCATCCGCGGCGGCACAGGAGACGGGATGACGAATTCGAACCAGGCCCGCGAGGCCGTGCACCACGCCGCGCCGGCCGACGAGCGTACGGCCGATGCGCTGCCGCCGCAGGCCGTGACGCTGACCGCCGCCGACGGCTACACGCTGCGCGCGCACGTGTGGCGGCATCGCGGCGGCGCGAGCGCCGGCCGGCCGGTGACGGTCGTCAATTGCGCGACGTCGGTGCGCTGCGACTATTACTTCCGCTTCGCCGCGTGGCTGTTCGCGCATGGCCGCGACGTACTCGTCTACGACTACCGCGGGATCGGCGGGTCGCGCCCCGCGCGGCTCGCGACGCTGCGCGCGAACTGGCTCGACTGGGGGCGGCTCGATTGCGAGGCCGCGTTGCAGTACGCGCGCGATGCGTTTCCCGGCCAGCCGATCGACGTCGTCGCACACAGCATCGGCGGCTGCGTGCTCGGGCTCGCGGCGTCGAACGCAACGGTGCGTCGCGTGGTGACGGTCGGCGCGCAGTACGCGTACTGGCGCGACTATCGGCAGCAGCAGCGGCGCCGCATGTGGTGGAAGTGGCACGTCGCGATGCCGGCGCTCGCCGCGGCGTTCGGCTACGTGCCCGCGAAGCGGCTCGGCTGGATGGAAGACACGCCGCGCGGCGTCGCGCTGTCGTGGGTGCGCTCGCAGGCTCGCTTCGAAGACGCATACACGCGCGGCCCGCTCGCCGAGACCGCCGCGAGCCGCGCCGCGCTGCCCGGCCGCTTCGCACGGCTGTCGGCGCCGATGCTGGCGATCGGACTCGACGACGACGCATTCGGCACGATCGACGCGATCGAACGACTGGCCGGCTACTACACGGGCAGCGACGTCACGCATCTGCGGCTTGCACCGCACGACATCGGCGTCGCCGAGATCGGGCACTTCGCGTTCTTCCACAGCCGCTTCGCCGACACGCTGTGGCCGCTCGCGCTGCACTGGCTGCAGCACGGCGCGTTGCCGGCCGATGCGCCGGGCCGCGTCCACGCGCGCCGTCGCGCGACGGTCGCGGCAAGCGACATGCCGGGCGCCGCGGCGCAGGGGTGACGCGCCACGCACTTGCAGCTGCGCGACGCCATCGCCCCAAGCCCGCGATATGCACGCGATATGAACCCAATACGCCCGCGACCGGGCGCGCACCGTGACGATGTTCGAGCGCGCATTCGATTAACATCGGACGTTTGATTCGACCACCCCCTACGTGCCGATGTCCCGTTCGCCCGCTTCCCCCTCCGACTCCGCCCCCGATGCCGATCCGTGCCGCGCGTGGCGCGTGCAGATGCTCGATCTGCCGCCGGCCGCAGCGCATGCCGGCGTGCGCGTCGCGCGCGTCGATTTCGACTGGCGCGTGCCGCTCGCGTCGCCCGCTTACGCGGCATTGAGCGACGTCGAGCGTGCGCGCGCCGCGCGCTATCTGCGCCACGAGGACACGATACGCAGCGCGTCGACGCGTGCCGCGCTGCGCGACGTGCTCGGCGCGGCGCTCGGCATCGCGCCGCGCGAGGTCGCGCTCGTCGTCGACGCGTCGGGCCGGCCGTCGCTGGACCCCGTGCATCGCGCCGCGCTCGACTTCAACGTGTCGCACGCGGGCGCGCACGCGCTGATCGCGTGGGCCGTGGCGCGCCGGGTGGGCGTCGACATCGAAAGCTGCAAACGCCCGGCCGACTGGCGCGCGTTGACGGCCGAAGTCTGCGCGCCGGCCGAAGCCGCCTACCTCGACGGCCTGCCGCTCGCCGCGCGAGCCGACGCCTTCATGCGCGTATGGTGCGCGAAGGAGGCGTTGCTGAAGGCATTGGGCACCGGCATCGTCGGCGGACTGCGCGCGTTCGCGGTCGTGCCGCCGCGCGACACGGCGACGCCTGCGACCACCATCGTCGAGCCTGCTGCGCCTGCTGCCGGCGTGGCGGCGTTCGACGCCGGCTGGTTCGACGCGGCGCCCGGCTATGTGGCGTGCGTCGCGTGGGCGCGCCGAGCCGAGGACGCTCCGTCGAGCGGCGCCGCGTAGCGCGGATCGCGTCGCTCATCGGGAAGTCGCAAGCGAGTCCGTTCGGCGGCATCGGCTTCGTGAATCACTTGTCGTACGGCCCACGATCTCGCCGATCTCGCCGCGCTTCATCAGCTGCACGAGCACGCCGTCGACGAGCGCGTTGAACGGCGGATCGTCCTTGCGCAGCATGAAACCGTACGCTTGCGCTGACTGCTGCGTGCCGACGATCGCCCAGTCGGCCGGCTTCGCCGCGAGCTGGCGCACGCCGGCGAGCGGCACGCCGTCCACCATCTACGCGACCGCGCGGCCCGATTCGAGCGCGAGGCTCACTTCGCCGTAATCCTTCGCGCTGATGATCTGCGCGTTCATCCTCCTTTCCTCGTTCATCTTGCGCAGCAGCCGCTCGGCCGTCGCGCCCTGATTCATCACGACCGTCTTGCCGGCGAGCTCGGCGAAGTCGTGGATACCGGCGCGCGTGAGCACGCCGCTCGCCGCGACGAAGAAGGTGATCGAGAACGCGACCTGCGCATGACGGGCGGCGAAGTGTGGTCGTGACGCCGCTTTCGAGGTCGACGGTGCCGTTCCGCACGAGCGGAATGCGGTTCCGCGACGCCGCCGGCGTCATTTCACCGAGGCGCCGCCGCGCTCAGGCCGGCCGTGTCGCGCCTCAGGGAAACTCCCGAGCCGGAATTATGAAATTCGGGTTGTCTAGACAAGTCGCGATCGCTACACTTCAATCCATCCCGAACTTGTCTAGACAGGATTGCACCCATGATTACGTTGACCCCCGGCCACCTGACCCTCCCGCAACTGCGCCGGATCGCACGCGAGTCCGTGCAGTTGCAGCTCGATCCCGCGAGCTTCGCGAAGATCGACGCGGGTGCGAAGGCCGTCGCCGACATCGCGGCGAAGGGCGAGCCCGCGTACGGCATCAACACGGGCTTCGGCCGGCTGGCCAGCACGCACATCCCGCACGACCAGCTCGAGCTGCTGCAGAAGAACCTGGTGCTGTCGCATGCGGTCGGCGTGGGCGAGCCGATGGCGCGCTCGTCGGTGCGGCTGCTGATGGCGCTGAAGCTGTCGAGCCTCGGCCGCGGTCATTCGGGCATCCGTCGCGAGGTGATGGACGCGCTGATCACGCTGTTCAACGCCGACGTGCTGCCGCTGATCCCGGTGAAAGGGTCGGTCGGCGCATCGGGCGATCTCGCGCCGCTCGCGCACATGTCGGCCGTGCTGCTCGGCGTCGGCGAAGTGTTCATCCGCGGCGAACGCGCGAGCGCGCTCGACGGGCTGCGCGTCGCGGGCCTCGCACCGCTGACGCTGCAGGCGAAGGAAGGCCTGGCGCTGCTGAACGGCACGCAGGCGTCCACCGCGCTCGCGCTCGACAACATGTTCGCGATCGAAGACCTGTACCGCACCGCGCTGGTCGCGGGCGCGCTGTCGGTCGACGCGGCCGCCGGCTCGGTGAAGCCGTTCGACGCGCGCATCCACGAGCTGCGCGGCCATCGCGGCCAGATCGACGCGGCCGCGTCGTACCGCGAGCTGCTCGAAGGCTCGCCGATCAACCAGTCGCATCGCGATTGCGACAAGGTGCAGGACCCGTACAGCCTGCGCTGCCAGCCGCAGGTGATGGGCGCGTGCCTGGACCAGATGCGCCACGCGGCCGACGTGCTGCTGGTCGAGGCGAACGCGGTGTCGGACAACCCGCTGATCTTCCCGGATACCGGCGAAGTGCTGTCGGGCGGCAACTTCCACGCGGAGCCGGTCGCGTTCGCCGCCGACAACCTCGCGCTCGCGGCCGCGGAAATCGGCGCGCTCGCCGAGCGCCGCATCGCGCTGCTGATCGACGCGACGCTGTCGGGCCTGCCGCCGTTCCTCGTGAAGGACGGCGGCGTGAATTCGGGCTTCATGATCGCCCACGTGACGGCTGCCGCGCTCGCGTCGGAGAACAAGACGCTCGCGCACCCGGCGTCGGTCGATTCGCTGCCGACTTCCGCGAACCAGGAGGACCACGTGTCGATGGCGACGTTCGCCGCGCGCAAGCTCTCCGACATCGCCGACAACACCAAGCACATCCTCGCGATCGAGCTGCTGGCCGCCGCCCAGGGCGTCGACCTGCGCGCGCCGCATCACACGAGCCCGAAGCTCGCGCCGGTGATGGAGACGATCCGCAGCAAGGTCGCGCACTACGAGCTCGATCACTACTTCGCACCGGACATCGCGGTGATCGCGCAGCTCGTCGGCGAACGCGCGTTCGCGAAGATCGCACCGTTCTCGTTCGCCTCGGAACAGTGAGTCGATGAGCGCGCCGGTCTACCAGGAGATCAAGGACTTCATCCTGGGTCGCATTCACGCCGGCGAGTGGGCGGAGGGCGATCAGGTGCCCTCCGAGAACGAACTGGCCCGCGAGTTCAAGGTGGCGCGCATGACCGTCAACCGGGCGCTGCGCGAGCTGGCGGCCGAGCAGGTGCTCACGCGCATGAAGGGTGCGGGCACCTATGTCGCGCGGCCGAAGTACGAGTCGACGCTGGTGGCGATCCGCAGCATCTCGGAGGAGGTCGGCGCGCGCGGGCATGCGTATCGCGCGAGCGTGCTCGGCCTCGATACGGTGCGCGCCGACGAGGCGCTCGCCGACGAGATGCAGGTGGCCGTGCGCGCCAGGCTGTTTCATTCGCAGGTGCTGCACTTCGAGAACGACGAGCCGGTGCAGCTCGAAGAGCGGTGGGTGAATCCGGCGGTCGCGCCGGATTACGCCAAGCAGGATTTCACGAACACGACGCCGAACCAGTACCTGATGCGCGCGGCGCCGCTGCTGCGCGTCGAGTACCGGATCGAGGCGGCGGCGCCCGGCGCCGAGTTGCGCGAGCAGCTGCGGATGGACGACGTCGAGCCGTGTCTGGTTTTACATCGGCGCACGTGGTCGCAGGGCGTGGTCGCATCGGTCGCGAATCTGTGGCACCCCGGCAGCCGGTATCGCTTCACCGGGCATTTCTGATTCCCCCATTGATATTCATTTTCCTTCGGGAGCAGTCGTCATGAACCATCCGAAACACATCGATCCCCGTCTCGATCCGACCCGCACGATCCGCGCGCCGCGCGGCAGCGAGAAGGTCTGCAAGACCTGGCTGGCCGAAGCGGCCTACCGGATGATCCAGAACAACCTCGATCCCGAAGTCGCCGAGCATCCGCATGCGCTCGTCGTCTACGGCGGCATCGGGCGCGCTGCGCGCAACTGGGAATGCTACGACCAGATCCTCGCGTCGCTGAAGGATCTGAATGAAGACGAAACGCTGCTCGTGCAGTCGGGCAAGCCGGTCGGCGTGTTCCGCACGCACAAGGATGCGCCGCGCGTGCTGCTCGCCAATTCGAACCTCGTGCCGCACTGGGCCACCTGGGACCACTTCAACGAGCTCGACCGCAAGGGCCTGATGATGTACGGCCAGATGACGGCCGGCAGCTGGATCTACATCGGCAGCCAGGGGATCGTTCAGGGTACCTACGAAACCTTCTTCTCGGTCGCGAACCAGCACTTCAACGGCGACCCGTCGGGCCGCTGGATCCTCACCGGCGGCCTCGGCGGGATGGGCGGCGCGCAGCCGCTCGCGGCGACGATGGCCGGCTTCTCGATGATCGCGGTCGAATGCGACGAGACGCGCATCGACTTCCGTCTGAAGACGCGTTACGTCGACAAGAAGGCGACGACGCTCGACGAAGCGCTCGGCATGCTCGACGAAGCGAAGCGCACCGGCAAGCCGGTGTCGGTCGGCCTGCTCGGCAACGCGGCCGACGTGTTCACCGAATGCGTCGCGCGCGGCATCACGCCGGATTGCGTGACCGACCAGACGAGCGCGCACGATCCGATCAACGGCTACCTGCCGCAGGGCTGGAGCGTCGCGCAATGGCGCGAGACGCAGAAGGTCGATCCGCAGAGCATCGTGAAGGCGGCGAAGCAGTCGATGGCCGTCCAGGTGCGCGCGATGCTGACGCTGCAGGAGCGCGGCGCGGCCACGCTCGACTACGGCAACAACATCCGCCAGATGGCGCTGGACATGGGCGTCGAGAACGCGTTCGACTTCCCGGGCTTCGTGCCGGCCTATATCCGCCCGCTGTTCTGCGAAGGCAAGGGGCCGTTCCGCTGGGTCGCGCTGTCGGGCGATCCGGAGGACATCTACAAGACCGATCAGAAGGTGAAGGAGCTGATCCCCGACGATGCGCACCTGCACAACTGGCTCGACATGGCGCGCGAGCGCATCGCGTTCCAGGGCTTGCCGGCGCGGATCTGCTGGGTCGGCGTGAAGGACCGCTATCGCCTCGGCCAGGCGTTCAACGAGATGGTCAGGAACGGCGAGCTGAAGGCGCCGATCGTGATCGGCCGCGACCACCTCGACACCGGCTCGGTCGCGAGCCCGAACCGCGAGACCGAATCGATGAAGGACGGCTCGGATGCCGTGAGCGACTGGCCGCTGCTGAACGCGCTGCTGAACACCGCGGGCGGCGCGACCTGGGTGTCGCTGCACCACGGCGGCGGCGTCGGGATGGGCTTCTCGCAGCATGCGGGCGTCGTGATCGTCGCGGACGGCAGCGCCGACGCGCACGAGCGCCTCGGCCGCGTGCTGCTGAACGATCCGGCAACCGGCGTGATGCGCCATGCGGACGCCGGCTACGAACTCGCGCAGCAGACGGCCCGCGAAGTGGGCCTGAAGCTGCCGATGCTCGGCCGCTGAGCATGACGGCGCTCGACCAGGCGCCGGCCGACGCGCGGCCCGCCGTCGCGACGATCCGCGGCGCGGCGCTCGTCGCGTCGCCGTGGAAGAACGGCGGCGGCGTGACGCGCGAGATCGCGGCCTATCCGCCGGGCGCCGCGCTCGATGCGTTCGCGTGGCGCGTGAGCGTCGCGGACGTCGGCGCGGGCGGGCCGTTCTCGCGGTTCGACGGCGTCGACCGCACGCTCGTGCTGCTGTCGGGCGCGGGCATGACGCTGGCCGAAGCGGGCGGTGCGCGCCATGTGCTCGACACGCCGCTCGCGCGCGCGGACTTCGCCGGCGAAGCGGCCATCGACGCGACGCTGCACGCCGGCGCGACGCGCGACTTCAATCTGATGACGCGCCGCTCGGCCGCGCGCGCGACGCTCGCCGTGTGGCGCGCGGGCACGCATCGCGTCGAACCCGCCGACACCGTGCTGCTGTTCTGCGCGGCCGGCGCGCTCGAGGTCGCGATCGGCGGCGCGCGCTACGCACTGCAGGAACTGGACACGCTGCGGCTCGACGCGCCGCAGCGTGCGTTTGACGTCGTGGTGAGCGCGGGCGGCGCGTTGCTC
The DNA here is from genome assembly GCF_004368385.1 of Burkholderia sp. B10. Classification (NCBI taxonomy): domain Bacteria; kingdom Pseudomonadati; phylum Pseudomonadota; class Betaproteobacteria; order Burkholderiales; family Burkholderiaceae; genus Burkholderia; species Burkholderia sp. B10. The sequence goes on from NZ_PQMX01000007.1 coordinate 34,290, forward strand.
GCCGTGTCGCTCACCGTCGATGCACGAGACTGAACGCATGAAACCGACTGTCTGGCATCACCTGAGGCTGTGTACGCACGGCCATCCCGACGAAACGATCGACGATGCGGCGATCGTCGTCGACGAAACCGGCACGATCCGGTGGCTCGGCACGTTCTCCGCGCTGCCGCAAGACTATGCGCACTGGCAGCGCGAAGACCTGCACGGCGCGTGGGTGACGCCGGGCCTCGTCGACTGCCATACCCACCTCGTGTACGGCGGCACGCGCGCGGACGAGTTCGCGCAGCGCCTCGCCGGCGTCAGCTACGAGGAGATCGCACGGCAGGGCGGCGGGATCGTGTCGACCGTGCGCGCGACGCGCGCGGCCGACGAGACCGCGCTGTTCGTGCAGGCCGCCGCGCGTCTGCAGCCGTTGCTCGCCGAAGGCGTGACCGCGATCGAGATCAAGTCGGGCTACGGCCTCGACCTCGCGAGCGAGCGCAAGATGCTGCGCGTCGCGCGCCAGCTCGGCGAGCGCTTCCCCGTCGCCGTCTACACGACCTTCCTCGGCGCGCATGCGCTGCCGCCCGAATATGCGGGGCGCGCCGACGCATACATCGACGACGTGTGCGAGCGGATGCTGCCGGCGCTCGCCGACGAAGGGCTGGTCGACGCGGTCGACGTGTTCTGCGAGCGCATCGGTTTTTCGCTCGCGCAGACCGAGCGCGTGTTCGACGCCGCGACGCGACGCGGGCTGCCGGTGAAGCTGCATGCGGAGCAGCTGTCGAACGCCGGCGGCACCGCGCTGGCCGCGCGCTATCGCGCGCTGTCGGCCGATCACCTCGAATTCCTCGACGAGGCCGGCGTCGCCGCGATGAAAGCGGCCGGCACGGTCGCCGTGCTGCTGCCCGGCGCGTATTACTTCATCCGCGAAACGCAGTTGCCGCCGCTCGAGCTGCTGCGCAAGCACGGCGTGCCGATTGCGCTCGCGACCGATCACAACCCCGGCACGTCGCCGCTCGAATCGTTGCTGCTGACCATGAACCTCGGCTGCACGCTGTTCCGGATGACCGTGCCGGAGGTGCTGCAGGGCGTGACGCGCCATGCGGCGGCGGCGCTCGGCCGCGCGGATCGGCATGGCGTGCTCGAGGCCGGACGCCCGGCCGATTTCGCGGTGTGGTCGATCGGCTCGCTGTCGGAGCTCGCGTACTGGATCGGCCGTCCGCTGTGCGAGCAGGTCGTGCGCGGCGGCGCGACGGTGTTTCGCCGGATCGACGGCTAGCCTTGCAACGGACCACATTGACGATGACCGAAACGACGTTGTTCGCGGATCATGCATACCTGCCCGACGGCTGGCGCCGCAACGTGCTGCTGCGCTGGGACGCCACCGGCACCCTGACCGGCGTGCGTGCCGATACCGACGCGCCGGCGGGCGCGGCGCGCGCGGCCGGGCCCGTGCTGCCCGGCATGCCGAACCTGCATTCGCACGCGTTCCAGCGCGCGATGGCGGGGCTCACCGAATACCGCGCGAATCCCGCCGACAGCTTCTGGAGCTGGCGCGACCTGATGTACCGCTTCGCGCTGAAGATCACGCCCGACGCGCTCGCGGCGATCGCGCGCTGGCTGTACGTCGAGATGCTCAAGTGCGGCTATACGTCGGTGTGCGAATTCCATTACGTGCACCACGCGCAGGACGGTTCGCGCTATCCGCAGATCGCGGAACTCGGCACGCGCGTGATCGACGCGGCGCGCGCGGCCGGCATCGGCATCACGATGCTGCCGGTGTCCTACCAGTTCGCCGGCTTCGGCAACAAGCCGCCGCGCGACGACCAGCGCCGCTTCATCAACACGCCGGACGGCCTGCTCGAACTGCTCGACGCGATGCGTCGCGTCGCGCCCGAGCATGGCGGGCTGCGCTACGGCGTCGCGCCGCATTCGCTGCGCGCGGTGTCCGAGAACGGCCTGCGTGCGTTGCTCGACGGCGTGCCCGACGATGCACCCGTGCATATCCACATCGCCGAGCAGACGGCCGAAGTCGACGACTGCGTGCGCGCGTACGGCGCGCGCCCGGTGCAATGGCTGCTCGATCGCTTCGACGTCGATGCGCGCTGGTGCGTCGTGCACGCCACGCACGTCGATGCAGCCGAGACGGCGGCGCTCGCGAAGCGGCGCGCGGTGGCGGGGCTGTGCCTCACTACCGAGGCGAATCTCGGCGACGGCGTGTTCCCGGCCGTCGACTATCTCGCGCAGGGCGGCGTGTTCGGCGTCGGCTCCGACAGTCACGCATCGGTCGACTGGCGCGCGGAGCTGCGCCTGCTCGAATACGGGCAGCGGCTCGTGCATCGCGCGCGCAACGTGCTCGCCAGCGACGCGCAGCCGCGCGTGGCCGACCGGCTGTTCGACGCGGCGCTCGCGGGCGGCGCGCAGGCGAGCGGGCGGCGCATCGGTGCGCTGCGCGAAGGCTGCCGCGCCGACTGGCTCGTGCTCGATCCCGCGCATCCGGCGATCGCCGAACACGACAGCGGCGCATGGCTGTCGGGTGCGGTGTTCGCCGAGCATGGCGACACGCCGGTGCTCGACGTGTATGCCGGCGGCGAGCGCGTCGTGAGCGGCCGCCGCCATCGCGACGAGGCCGAGGCCTATGCGGACTACCGCGCCGCGCTTGCGCAACTGCTGCGCTGACGCGCGACCCCGGCGCACGCCGCGCGCGTGCGCCGGCACACTTTTACGGTGAGGCGACATGACTGAACAACCGGCTGTATTCACGCTGAAGCAGGGCACGCTGCCGCTGCTGATCTCGATTCCGCATGCGGGCACCTACATCCCCGACGACATCGCCGCGACGATGACGCCGGACGCGCGCTTCGTCGACGATTGCGACTGGCACCTCGAGCGGCTGTACGGATTCGCCGCGCAGCTCGGCGCGTCGATCCTGGTGCCGTCGCATGCGCGCTACGTCGTCGACCTGAACCGTCCGCCCGACGACGAGAACCTCTACCCGGGGCAGGACACGACCGGGCTCGTGCCGGTCGACACCTTCGACAAGGCGCCGCTGTATCGGGCCGACACGCTGCCGGGCAGCGACGAGATCATGCGCCGTCGCGACCGCTACTGGCGTCCGTATCACGACGCGCTGCAACGCGAGATCGCGCGGCTGAAGGGCGAGCACGGCCGCGTGCTCGTCTGGGAGGCGCATTCGATCCGCTCGCACGTGCCGCGCTTCTTCGAAGGCCGCTTGCCGGACTTCAACTTCGGCACGTCGAACGGCGCGAGCGCGGCGCCTGGGCTCGCCGAGGCGCTCGCCGCCTGCGTGCACGCGCACGGCGGCTACACGGCGGTCGCGAACGGACGTTTCAAGGGCGGCTACATCACGCGTCACTACGGCGTACCGGCGAGCGGCGTCGAAGCCGTGCAGCTCGAGCTGTCGCAGATCACCTACATGGACGAGACGCGCCCGTATGCGTACGACGACGCGCGTGCCGCGCAGGTCGTGCCGTTGCTGCGCACGCTGGTGGAGACCGCGCTGGCGCATCGCGGATAGCGTGTCGCGGCGTGCGTCGTTGCATGGTGCTGCGGCGTGCCCGGTGTGTTGACGCGCCGCACAAAACGGCATCGACTGCGCCGGTCGATGCCGTTTTTTCATTCGTACGATGCGTGGAGCGACCGCCGAAAATTTGACGCAATTTTTGGGTGATATAAGCTGAATGTCAGGCAGTCGTCACGCGAGCCGGTGCGTTCAGCGTCACGCCGCATTGCCGCATTCGCTCGAACGCGACCCGTGTGCTGCCTCAATCAAGTCAGTCGAGTACGATCGTGAAAGCCGCCAGCCCATCGATACGCCGGACCCGAAGTCCGTCGGCGGGCGCGCCGCCTCAGGCCGGGTCGATCCGGCATGCTGAGCGCGGCACGCACGCCGATCTCCTGCATGCGCCTCGTCTTTTCGCCGCCTCCGACCGCGGCGTGCGCCGCTTCAACGTCGTCACCGCGCATGTGTTCAGCGCAGTGCAGTGCGACGGCAGCGCTTCATTGTTGCCCTAGCGTCCTTGTTTGTTTTCTCTTCGTGCCGCAGCGAGCGTTGCCGCGTCGCGCGCACGTGCGCGGCTGCGCGCGACGCAGCACCAGATGTCCATCGGCCGGTGCATGCGCATGCGCATGCATTGTGCGCTCGACGCGGAGGCGCTCATGCGCGCGCGGCCGATCGTAGCGGTCAGCGCCGACCGCGTGCTGCGCGGCGCACACCCGAACCACACGGCCGGCGAGAAATATCTGGTCGCGGTGGTCGACGGCGCCGGTGCGCTCGCGTTCGTGTTGCCGGCGCTGGGCGCGCGGCAGCCGGTCGACGCGATCGTCGCGTCGCTCGACGGGCTGCTGCTGACCGGCAGTCATTCGAACGTCGAGCCGCATCACTACGGCGGCCCGGCAAGCGCCGCTGACACGCTGCACGACGCCGCGCGCGACGCGACCGTGCTGCCGCTCGTGCGCGCGGCGATCGACGCCGGCGTGCCAGTGCTCGCGATCTGCCGTGGCATGCAGGAGCTGAACGTCGCGTATGGCGGCACGCTGCATCAGCGGCTGCATGCGAGCGTCGGGTTCCACGATCATCGCGAGCGCGACGGCGATCCGCTCGAGCGGCAATACGGCCCCGCACACCGCGTGCGATTCGCGCCGGGCGGCCTGCTGCAACGCATCGCGCGCGGTGCGCATGACGCAATGGTCAATTCGCTGCACGATCAGGGCATCGCGCGGCTCGGTGCGGGGCTCGCGGTCGAGGCGAGCGCGCCGGACGGGCTGATCGAGGCCGTGAGCGTGCGCGGCGCGCGCGCGTTCGCGCTGGGCGTGCAGTGGCATCCCGAATGGCGGTTCGCGGAACGGCCGCTTTCGCGCGACATCTTCGCGGCATTCGGCGCGGCGTGCCGCGCGCGCATGACGCATCGCCTTCATGCGGCCGGCTACGCGATGCCGTCTCGGGAGGCGAGCGATATCGACACCGATACTGATACCGACACCGACACCGACACCGACTAAACGAGAGCGATCATGCAATCCGAACTGAGCGAATTCCTGCGTCAGCACCGCATCACCGAGGTCGAGGCGATCATTCCGGACATGGCCGGCATCGCGCGCGGCAAGATCATTCCGCGCAACAAGTTCGAATCCGGCGAGTCGATGCGGCTGCCGCAGGCCGTGATGGTGCAGACGGTCACGGGCGATTATCCGGAGGACGGCTCGCTGACCGGCGTGACCGATCCCGACATGGTGTGCGTGCCCGATCCGTCGACGATCTGCCTGATTCCGTGGGCCGTCGATCCGACCGCGCAGGTGATCCACGACTGCGTACACTTCGACGGTTCGCCGGTCGAGATCTCGCCGCGCTATGTGCTGCGGCGCGTGCTGGATCTCTACGAGGCGAAGGGCTGGAAGCCGGTGGTCGCGCCGGAGCTGGAGTTCTATCTGGTCGACATGAACGCCGATCCCGACTTGCCGTTGAGGCCGCCGGTCGGCCGCACGGGGCGCGCGGAGACGGGGCGTCAGTCGTATTCGATCGAGGCGGTCAACGAGTTCGATCCGCTGTTCGAGGACATCTACGAATACTGCGAGATGCAGGGGCTCGACATCGAGACGCTGATTCACGAAGTGGGCGCCGCGCAGATGGAGATCAACTTCATGCACGGCGACGCGCTGTCGCTTGCGGATCAAGTGTTCCTGTTCAAGCGCACGGTGCGCGAGGCCGCGTTGCGCCACAACATGTACGCGACGTTCATGGCCAAGCCGATGGAAGACGAGCCGGGCTCGGCGATGCACATTCACCAGAGCCTCGCCGATGCGCGCACCGGCCGCAACCTGTTCGCCGACGAAGGCGGCGACGTGTCGCCGATGTTCCAGAGCTATCTCGCCGGGCTGCAGAAGTACACGCCGGCGCTGATGCCGATCTTCGCGCCGTACATCAACTCGTATCGCCGGCTGTCGCGCTTCATGGCCGCGCCGATCAACGTGCAGTGGGGCTACGACAACCGCACGGTCGGCTTTCGCATTCCGCAGTCGGCGCCTGCGGCGCGGCGCATCGAGAACCGGATTCCGGGCGTCGACTGCAACCCGTACCTCGCGTTCGCGGCGACGCTCGCGGCCGGTTATCTCGGTCTCACGCAGCAGCTCGCGCCGACCGAGCCGATCGCTTCGGATGGCTACGACCTGCCGTATCAACTGCCGCGCAATCTCGAGGAGGGCATCTCGCTGATGGCCGCCTGCACGCCGCTCGCCGGCATTCTCGGCGACAAGTTCGTGAAGGCGTATCTGGCGTTGAAGGAGACGGAGTACGAGGCGTTCTTCCGCGTGATCAGTTCGTGGGAGCGCCGTCATTTGCTGCTTCATGTGTGAGGGGCGCGGGGAAGGGGGAGTCGATAGGGTCGAACGGAGCGCAGCCAGCGCTGGCGCAGTGATGGGCTGGTTGGGGCGCGGCGACGAATGGTTCACTCAGCTACATTCCGCGTTCGGACCGGACTTGCTCGCGATGGCTAAGGCGTGGCGTCGGGCCACGTGTCGATGAGCGGGGCGGCATTCATGAACGCGTCGCGGGGGCGATACGCGCGTTGATTCGACGACGGCTCGGCGCGAAATCTGCGCGTTTGCTCAACGATGGTCGAGGAGCAGATGGACTGCTCCTCATCTCTTCCGCTTGCAGATGTGGTTGCCGCGTTGTGCGCTGAGTTCGAGTCACAGTTAGCGGTTCATTCCGCTTCTGCCGGCACTGCGATCAGATGCGGTTCGGCGCGCGGCCATATCTTGAGTGCTCGCTCAAGAAGTTCGTGCCCGCGCTGTTCGATAGTAGCCTCGTCCCAGCTATCGTATTGCGATAGTCTCCCGTTGATCGGTAGGACGGAGTTGGCCAGAATGCCAGCGCGTTTTTCTACCCAAGCGCCGTGCTTTATCGCGCTATTGAGGCTGCCGGTGATTAGCGTGAGATTCCCAAACGTGTGTATCAAATTGTCTCGACGTTTACTTGCCAAAATTTCGGGCGTTTCTTCGTCACGAAGCCAGGCATCCTTAACGCCCTGTAACCCGTTTTGAAGCGGCCAGTGCTCGATCCAGCTTTGCGGCATCACATGCTCAATCGTGACTTGACTGTCGAATTTAATAACTTCAGTTTTTGCCGATCGATAGGTTTCGCTCACCCGAGCTAGGATGTAGGTGAGACGTCGGTTGTTGAGCACGTTATAAATGTCGCTGCTCATCCAGGCGCGAGCAAATACCTCGTCACTTAACCATTGGTCGGTTGCACTGCGGAGGGATGAAAGATAATCATACACGACTTTGGCGGTGGGGCCACTTTCGCGAATCGCACGGGTCAAGCCCATGAAAATACGGTTGTATGCTTTCGTTTCCGCGCCGCACACTGCGCGTCGGATCAGATAGCTTTCCAACATTTCTGCCGCACGCAACGCTTCAACATCTGTGGCGCCTCGATCGAACATGGCAAGCAGCGGCGGATAGACCGTGCTCACGTCGAATACGTCAAGAAAGTGTGCAAGTTTGCTGAACGTCTGGTCATCACTGTCCGGTGCAATTCGTCTATACGAATCCCGCTGATTAACAAGCGCTATCAGTTCATCTTCGACCGTCAAAAATGGCTTGTCACGTTCGATCCAGTATTTATACTCAACAAAAAGATGTTTAATGGGAATGTCGCGCGCCTGTTTGCTGGCGAGGAAGTGCTGCATGAACAGGTCGCTACGCGGCCGCTTGAGACGGCCCTGTGTTACCTCTTCTCGCCAAAAAATCTGATCGAACCCTGCCCAATATTGTTCATAAAGTTTCTCTTGGGCCTCTTCTTGGCGAGCCGCGCGCAGAAAGATGTAGTTACGCAGCAAGTCTGCCGGCAGAAGGGGTTCGCCGCGCGCGTTGAGAGTCTCAAAGATAACTTGAGCATCATCTTCGCGATCAAGATCGATGGCCACGACTTTGAGGGCGGTTTTCAGTGCCTCGAAGCACTCTTCGACACGATCGGCAAGCGGCATATTCTCGGCGACCGCAGGTATCCCCTCGGAGCCTTTGAAAAATTCGGCGAGCTGGTCATAGAAGAACAGATATGCCTCGACCATTCTGGGGCGAGGTAAGGGCTTGCGGGCGTACTTCTCGCGAATCAGCGGATAGGCAGCTTCCAGTGCTGCCTTTGATCCAGCCAAAATCACGGATGTGAACTGAGCTCGATCGGAGAGTGTTGGCCAAACCTTGAAACGTTCAACTTCCGACTCTGCCATGCGCCCTTTATTCGTGACGTAGGCATCGCACTCTTCGGCGAAGTCATCCAAGCCTTCGGCACGGCAAAAGTCCCGGAATGCCGCGAGGAAAATTTGAAATGTAGTGAGTCGCTGCTGTCCGTCGATGACGCTACGTCGCTCGACTTTGCCAGTTTGCGTCTGCTTTTGGTCGATAACCATCGCTCCAAGGAAGTGAACCGGAGCATCTTTTCTATCTTCGATGAACTCGGAGAACTTGCGGGCAATGTCTTCCCAAAGCGGTTCCCATTGATGTTCCCGTCGCCAGACGTATTGGCGTTGAAAAGTGGGAATCTCTAGGCGCATCTTTTTCTCGAAGATATCGAGCAACGTTATTGCGTTGGCATCCATTGGATAGGTCTCTTCTTGCTCTTAGGGTGTGGCTTCGTTTGGTCGCCGCCATGATACCAACCTCCGTTCACACGTGCGCTCGCAGCCCTTCATTTGCCTGATGGTCATCTACTTCGGGTAGTAGCTGATTCGCCGCGCCTAGGCTTCATCAACCGCTCGGTCAGGTTTGCGGTGCCAATAGGTCGCTTTTTGGGCGACTCGGCGCGGATGCTTGGCCGCGTTTCGACAAATGAAGAGCGAAGACGGATTGCTTTTGCGGCGGTTGCTCGTATCGTTCGGCCAGAGTTGAGTGGTCACTGGTAGGTCGTCACCAAGAGCACTCATAGCACCGTGAAAGGTTGATGTAACGAGGAGCACCGCAATCGCCCTCAATCGGGGCGATTTTTTAATGCCGCTCTCGCGTTAGGCCGCGTAGCGATGGACTCGGCTGGTAGTTGATATTAGTTCCCGCATTCGGACTACACCCGGCCTTTGCCAAATGAAGAAGGAAAATCATGGCTGACCTCAATGCCGCGTTTATCGCGTTGCTCGGAGTGCTCGTTGGCGGGTACCGGATCAGCAGTTTGCTCAACGGCGTTTTGCTGGATTCGGTCGGCCTCGAGAACGACCCGGCCAGCATTTCGGATTCGATGCGGGCAGCCCGGGCCTCAGCCTCTTTGCGACTGATGAAGGTTTTGGTTAGTGGGGGGATCCCTGACGACGGACGATCGCCTGAAATTGGCAGTCGCCGCGTTTGCGAATGGTTGGCACCAGACACCTCGAAGAAGAAGTGTGACAAGAACGTGCCAACAATCCGGTTGGGCGAGAGGACACTTGACGAACACTTCGCCAAGTGCTGACCCGGAAAGCAAGAAGGGCCGGCGATTGCCGGCCCTTCGAATCTTTGGTGGGCGGTACTGGGATCGAACCAGTGACCCCTGCCGTGTGAAGGCAGTGCTCTACCGCTGAGCTAACCGCCCAAAGAAGCTGAAATTATGTCAGAGCTTTTTCGCTTCGTAAAGTACTTTCTTCAAATATTTTTGCGGGCCGCAGCGAACGGACCGCGCGCAAGCACCGCACCGTTCCGCTCGCACATCCCCAAAAGCAAACGGCACCGCGCGATGCACGGTGCCGTTTGCTCGACATCGCGCCGCGACGCCCCCGTCGCAACGCGCATCGCGTCAGCCTTCGGTCGGCGGCACGTAGCCGGACGCCTGGTCCGCGCCGTCGCCGAAGAAATACTTCTCGGTCTGCTTCATCAGGTACTGACGCGCGCGCGGGTCGGCCATGTTCAGGCGGTTCTCGTTGATCAGCATCGTCTGCTGCTTGAGCCAGCCTTGCCATGCTTCCTTCGAGACGCTTTCGTAAATGCGCTTGCCGAGCTCGCCCGGCAGCGGCGGGAAATCGAGACCTTCGGCTTCCTTGCCGAGCTTCGCGCATTGGATCATTCGAGCCATCGTGTACTTCTCCTGTAATCGGTCTGGGGGAAGGGCAGTCGTACCTGCGCTCAGAGCTGCTTCATCAGCACGAGCGACTTGCGCTGCCAGTTGTAGAGCTTGCGGCGGTCTTCCGGCAGGTCGTCGACGCTGACCTTGACGAAGCCGCGCTTGAGGAACCAGTGCTCCGTGCGCGTCGTCAGCACGAAGATATGCGTGAGCCCGCGTGCGCGCGCACGCTGCTCGATGCGCTTGAGCAGGCGCTCGCCGTCGCCCGAACCCTGCGCTTCCGGCGCCACCGTCAGGCACGCCATCTCGCCGATCTTTTCCTGCTGGTACGGATACAGCGCCGCACAGCCGAACAGCACGCCATCGTGCTCGATCACCGAGAAATGGTCGATGTCGCGTTCGATCTGGTGACGCCCGCGCCGCACCAGCGTGCCGTCGGACTCGAGCGGCTCGATCAGCGACAGGATGCCGCCGACGTCGTCCGGCGTCGCCTCGCGCAGGCTCTCCAGATTCTCGTACGAGATCATCGTGCCGACGCCGTCGTGCAGGAACAGTTCGAGCAGCATGCTGCCGTCGAGCGATTGCGGAATCAGATGCGCACGCGTCACGCCGCCGCGACATGCGCGGATCGAATGCTTCAGGAAGAACGCATCGTCGCCCTGAATGTTGCCCGAATCGAGCAGCTCGGCGGCCGCATCGAGCGACATTTCGCGGACCAGCTCGCCTTCGTCGTCGACGATGCCGGGCGCTTCGGTCAGGAAGATGATCTTGTCGGCGCGCAGCGCGATCGCGGCGGCCGACGCGACGTCTTCCATCGACAGGTTGAACGCCTCGCCGGTCGGCGAGAAACCGAGCGGCGACAGCAGCACGAGCTTGCGGCTCGCGAGCGAATGACGGATCGACTCGGCGTCGATCTTGCGCACGATGCCGGTGTGCGCGAAGTCCACGCCGTCGAGAATCCCCACCGGCCGTGCGGTCACGAAGTTGCCGGACACGACGCTGATGTGCGCATGCGCCATCGGCGAGTTCGGCAGCCCCTGGCTGATCGCGGCCTCGATGTCCAGTCGCACTTCGCCGGCCGCCTCCTTCGCCGATTCGAGTGCGCGCGCATCGGTGATGCGCAGCCCGTGCGAGAACTCCGACTCGACGCCATGCAGGCTCAGCTGCTCCTCGACCTGCGGCCGCGAGCCGTGCACCAGCACGATCTGGATGCCCATCGCCTGCAACAGCGCGATGTCCGACACGAGCGCGTTCAGCAGCCCTTGCTGCACCACCTCGCCACCGAACCCCACGACGAACGTGCTGTTGCGGAACTTGTGGATATAGGGCGCGACGGAGCGCATCCAGTCGACGAACTGCGCGTGGCTGACGGCCGAATCGTCGGGAGCCGGCGGCGTCGTGGCGCCGGTCTGGGCGGGAGGGAGGTCGGTTTGGGAATTCATGGGCGGGATTATAATGCGCCCCCATGTCGAATGTACCTAAAAGTCCCGCGCCGACGCGGGCCAACGCGGACCCGGCGCAGCACCCGGACGGTGCAGCCGATGCGCGTCAGCAGCCGGGCCGGCAGCAGCAATCGCGGCAGGGCGGCAAGCCGCCGCGCGACGACGAACGGCGCCGCGATGCGGGCCAGCCGGCCGCGCCGGCTACGCGCGCGGCCGACGGCGAGCGTACGCCGCGTCGCGAACGTGCGCCGCGCGCGCCGATCGCACCGAACCCCGTCCCGAAGATCAGCTATCCGGAAAGCCTGCCCGTGTCGGGCCGGCGCGACGAGATCGCGCGCGCGATCGCCGCGCATCAGGTCGTCATCGTTTGCGGCGAAACAGGTTCGGGCAAGACCACCCAGCTGCCGAAGATCTGCCTCGATCTCGGCCGCGGCCTCGGCGCCGGCGGCACGGGCCTGATCGGCCACACGCAGCCGCGGCGGCTCGCCGCGTCGTCGACGGGCCGGCGCATCGCCGAGGAGCTCGGCACGCCGTTCGGCGAAGTGGTCGGCTACAAGGTGCGCTTCACCGACAACCTCGCGCCGGGCGCGTCGGTCAAGCTGATGACCGACGGCATCCTGCTCGCCGAGACGCAGAACGATCCGCTGCTGAAGGCGTACGACACGCTGATCATCGACGAGGCGCACGAGCGCAGCCTGAACATCGACTTCCTGCTCGGCTACCTGAAGGAGATCCTGCCGCGCCGGCCGGACCTGAAGCTGATCGTCACGTCCGCGACGATCGACGCCGACCGCTTCGCGCGCCATTTCGGCAGCGACGCGCGCCCGGCGCCCGTGATCGAGGTGAGCGGGCGGCTGTATCCGGTCGAGGTCCGCTATCGGCCGGTGGCCGAGGACCGCCCGGCCGTGAAGAACGCCGAAGGCACCGGCGGGCGCGACCGCGTGAAGACCGCGCGCGAGGCCGAACGCGACCTGATGGACGCGATCGTCGACGCGGTCGACGAACTGTGCCGCGAAGGCCCCGGCGACGTGCTGGTGTTCCTGCCCGGCGAGCGCGAGATCCGCGACGCGGCCGAGGCGCTGCGCAAGCACCATCCGCCGCACACCGAGATCCTGCCGCTGTTCGCGCGGCTGTCGGCGGCCGACCAGGACAAGGTGTTCAAGGCGTCGAACGCGCGCCGCATCGTGCTCGCCACCAACGTGGCCGAAACGTCGCTGACCGTGCCGGGCATCCGCTACGTCGTCGACACCGGCCTGGCGCGCGTGAAGCGCTATTCGTACCGCAACAAGGTCGAGCAGCTGCAGGTCGAGTCGATCTCGCAGGCCGCCGCGAACCAGCGCGCGGGCCGCTGCGGCCGCGTGGCCGACGGCATCTGCATCCGTCTGTACGAAGAAAGCGACTTCCAGGCGCGCGCGCGCTTCACCGATCCGGAAATCCTGCGCTCGTCGCTCGCGGCGGTGATCCTGCGGATGAAGTCGCTGCACCTCACCGCGATCGAATCGTTTCCGTTCCTCGAGCCGCCGCCCGGCCGTGCGATCGCCGACGGCTATCAGCTGCTCAACGAGCTCGGCGCGGTCGACGACGACAACGCGCTGACGCCTCTCGGCCGCGAGCTCGCGCGCTTGCCGCTCGACCCGCGCGTCGGCCGGATGATCCTCGCCGCGCGCGACCAGCAGGCGTTGCGCGAAGTGCTGATCATCGCGAGTGCGCTGTCGGTGCAGGATCCGCGCGACCGTCCGAGCGACGCGCAGGAGCAGGCCGATCAGGCGCACCGCCGGTTCGCCGACGAGCGCTCCGAATTCCTGCAATGGCTGAAGATCTGGGCGTGGTTCGAAGAGGCCGTCGCGCACAAGAAATCGAACCGCCAGCTGGTCGATGCGTGCCGCCAGAACTTCCTGTCGCACCTGCGGCTGCGCGAATGGCGCGACGTTCATTCGCAACTGCTGACGGTCGTGCGCGAGCACGGCTGGCGTCTGAACGAAGCCGAGGCAACCTACGAGCAGATTCATCTGGCCCTGTTGACCGGCCTGCTCGGCAACCTCGGCCTGAAGGCCGACGACGATCCGCATTACCTCGGCGCGCGCGGGATCAAGTTCTATCTGTGGCCGGGCTCCGCGCTCGCGAAGAAGGCCGGCCGCTGGGTGATGGCGGCCGAGCTCGTCGAGACGAGCCGGCTGTACGCGCGCTGCCTCGCGAAGATCGAGCCGGAGTGGGTCGAGAAGGTCGGCGCGCATCTGTTGAAGAAGTCGCTGTCGGAGCCGCATTGGGAGAAGCGTCCCGCGCAGGTCAGCGCGTTCGAGCGCGCGACGCTGTACGGGCTGCCGATCTACCATCGGCGGCGCGTCGCGTTCGGCCGGCAGGACCCGGCGCGCGCCCGTGAGCTGTTCATCCGCGGCGCGCTGGTCGAAGGCGAATTCGACACGCGGCTGCCGTTCTTCGCGCACAACCGCAAGTTGCTCGCCGACATCGAGCAGCTCGAGCACAAGTCGCGCCGCCAGGACGTGCTGGTCGACGACGAGCTGATCTACGCGTACTACGACCAGGCGATTCCGCAAGGCATCCATACGGGTGCGGCGTTCGAGCGCTGGTATCGCGACGAGGTGAAGAAGGGCGGTCAGCCGGAGGACAAGCAGCGCCTGCTGTATCTGTCGCGCGACGACCTGATGCGTCACGAGGCGGCCGGCGTGACGACCGAGCTGTTCCCGAAGCGCATGACGATGGCCGGCGTCGAGATGGCGCTCACCTACCATTTCGAGCCCGGCACGCCGCGCGACGGCGTGACGCTCGCGGTGCCGCTGTACGCGCTGAACCAGGTCGACGCGCGCCGTTGCGAATGGCTGGTGCCGGGGATGCTGAAGGAGAAGGTGCAGCTGCTGCTGAAGTCGCTGCCGCAGAAGCTGCGCCGGCACTGCGTGCCGCTGCCCGAGTACGCGGCCGGCTTCGTCGAGCGCATGGGTCGCGAGCGCTTCGGCGCGGGCGGCCTCGTCGACGCGCTGATCGCCGACGTGCGCGGCGAAACGCAGGTCGCGATGAAGACGGCCGACTTCAAGCTCGAGACGTTGCCCGCGCACCTGTTCATGAACTTCAAGGTGATCGACGAGCACGGGCGCCAGCTCGCGATGGGCCGCAATCTCGCGCAGCTGCGCCAGGAGCTCGGCGCGCAGGCGCAGCAGCAGTTCCAGAAGATCGCGGCCGCGTCGTCGATCGCGGCGAGCGGCGATGTGGCCGGCGACGCCCCGGCCGGCGCATCGGCGCCGGGCGGAGCGGGTGCGCCAGGCGCGCTGGCGAAGGGCGGCAAGCCGGCCAGGGGCGCGGCGCCGCACACGGCGGCGCCCGCGGAAGCCGGCGCGACCGCGCTGTACGAGAACCTGACGACGTGGAATTTCGGCAAGCTTCCCGAGCTGCTGGAGATCCGCCGGCGCGGCCAGACGCTGTACGGCTATCCGGCGCTCGTCGATCGCGGCACGCATTGCGACGTCGAGGTGTTCGACTCGCCCGAGGAAGCCGCGCGCATCCATCGTGCGGGCTTGCGGCGGCTGTTCGCGCTGCAGCTGAAGGAGCCGATCAAGTTCCTCGAGAAGAACCTGCCGGGGCTGCGCGAGATGGCGATGCAGTACATGTCGCTCGGTACGCAGGACGAACTGCGCGATCAGCTGATCGACACGGCGCTCGACCGCGCGTGCCTGCAGGAGCCGCTGCCCGACGACGACGCGAGCTTCCACGCGCGCCGCGACGAGGGCCGCAGCCGCCTGAACCTGCTCGCGCAGGAGATCGCGCGGCTCGTCGCGCAGATCCTCGCCGAATACGCGGGGCTCGCGAAGAAGCTCGCGCAGGCGAAGCCGTTCGCGCAAGCGCACGCCGATCTGCAGCAGCAGCTCGCGGCGCTGGTCGGCAAGCGCTTCGTGATCGACACGCCTTACGTGCAGCTTGCGCACTTTCCGCGCTATCTGAAGGGCATCGCGCTGCGGATCGACAAGCTGAAGGCGGACCCGGCGCGCGACGCGAAGCAGTTCGCCGAGCTGCAGCCGCTCGTCCAGCAGTACCAGCGCGCGGTGTCGCAGCGCGGCGGCGTCGTCGATCCGCGGCTCGCGGAATTCCGCTGGCTGCTCGAGGAACTGCGCATTTCGCTGTTCGCGCAGGAACTGCGCACGCCGATGCCTGTCTCTGTCAAGCGTCTGCACAAGGTGTGGGAGTCGATGCAGCGCTAGCGCCGCCGCGGCCGGATGCACGTCATGGCGAGCGGCCACGGCCGGTCGTCGCGGCGTGCGTCGAAATGGCGCAATGCTGTCCGCGGTCAACCGGGCGGGCCGGTCGGGCGTTTTACAATGACAGTAGTTCCACGACGTGAGTCTTCATGCGCACTTTCCTCTCCTTCGGCCGCACGCTCGCGCTGGCCGCCGCCGTGCTGGCGCCCGCCGCACACGCGAATAACGTGATCATCCTCAACTCGGCCGAGGCGACGCTTTCCCTGATCGATCAGCAGACCCGTCAAGTCGTGGCGACCATGCCGACCGGCAAGGAGCCGCATCACCTGATGGCGACGCCCGACAATTCGTCGCTGATCGTCGCGAATTCGGTCTCGAACAGCCTGATGTTCGTCGATCCGAAAACGGGCAAGCTGCAGCGCACCGTCGAAGGCATCGAAGATCCTTACCAGCTCGGCTTCTCGCCCGATCGCAAGTGGTTCGTGTCGACCGGGCTGCGCCTCGATCGCCTGGACATCTATACGTACGACGGCCACGACGTGCATCTCGCGAAGCGCCTGCCGCTCGCGGTGATGCCGAGCCACCTCGCGTTCACGAAGGACAGCAAAACGGTGCTCGTGTCGCTGCAGGTGTCCGGCGAGATCGCGGCGGTCGATCTGGCGACGCAGACGCTCAAGTGGCGGATGAAGGTCGGCAAGGTGCCGGCCGGCCTGTGGCTCACGCCGGACGACAAATACCTGCTGGTCGGGATGACCGGCTCGGATTACGTCGCGGTGGTCGACTGGCGCAACCAGAAGATCGTCAAGCAGATCGTCACCGGCAACGGCGCGCACAACTTCCGTTCGCTCGCCGACGGCACGCACGTCGCGATCACCAACCGCGTCGCCAACACGATCAGCATCATCGACGAAAACACGCTCACCAACGTCGGCGACATCACTGGCCTGCTGCCGGGGCCGGACGACATGGAGCTGTCCGCCGACCGGAAGACGCTGTGGGTGACGTTCCGCTTCGCGAAGAAGGTCGGGATCATCGATCTCGCGTCGCGCAAGCTGGTGCAGACGATTTCCGTCGGCCGATCGCCGCACGGTATCTACTTCTACGACCGCGCGCCCTGGAAGGCGGCGAACGGCGCGTGACGAGCGGAGACGAACGATGCTGCACCTGATCGATGCGTTCGTGTCGGACATCCAGACCTGGCTGTACATCGACGTCGTGCAGCCGCTGCTGTTCAAGTTCAACCTGATGGGCTACGACGAGGGCACCTACGACGCGCTGTACTGGGTGATCGTCGGCGCGCTGCAGATGGTCCTGATGTTCGCGGTGCTGCGCCCGCTCGAGGCGCTGCTGCCGGTCGAACGCTGGACCAACCGCCGCGCGGTGCGGGTCGACGTGATCTACACGGCGATCGCGAAGCTCGGCATCTATTCGCTGTTCTTCTTCTTCGCGCTGCAGCCGCTGTTCGACCGTTTGCAGGGCTGGTTGCGGCTGCACGGCGTGTCGAACGTCAATCTCGACTATTTGTGGCCGGGCGTGACGTCGCAGCCGATCGTCGCGTTCGCGATCTACCTCGTGGTGCTCGATTTCGCCGGCTACTGGTATCACCGCTGGGAGCACAAGTTCGGGATCTGGTGGGAGCTGCACGCCGTGCATCACAGCCAGCGGCAGATGTCGCTGTGGTGCGATGACCGCAACCACCTGCTCGACAACGTGATCCAGTCGTGCTTCTTCGCGACGATCGCGCTCGTGATCGGCGTGACGCCGTCGCAGTTCGTCGTGCTGACCGCGTTCACGAACTTCATCCAGAGCATCCAGCATGCGAACGTGCGGCTGCGCCTCGGCTGGCTCGGCGAGCGCCTGATCGTGAGCCCGACGTTCCACCGGCGTCATCATGCGGTCGGCTACGGTCACGAAGGCACCAAGTACGGCTGCAACTTCGGCGTGCTGTTCCCGTGGTGGGACATGATGTTCGGCACCGCGTCGTGGAACCGCACGGTCGAGCCGACCGGCATCCGCGAGCAGATGGAGGGCGTGTCCTACGGCGACGGCTTCTGGGCGCAGCACGGCCTCGCGTTCGTGCGGATCTTCCGCCGGCTCGTGCCGGCGAAGCGCGGTGCGGCATCGGCCTGACCCGTCGTTTCCCGTCGAGCGGTAGCCTGCGCGGCCCGCATGTGCTTTGGCGCATGCGGGCCGCGTGGTTTATCCTTTCCCCGTTTTTCATCGTCGATACAGGGTCCGCATGAACGATCTGCTGCGCTCCTTCCTCCGCGCATTCGCGAGCGCGCTGCATCCGCGCATGCTGTGGCTCACGCTGATGCCGTTCGTCGTGTCGGCGCTGTTCTGGGGCGTCGTGCTGTGGTTCTCGTGGCAGACGCTGATCGACGCCGCGCGCGGCGCGCTCGACGGCTTCGTGCTGACCGCCGCGCTGTACCGCGCGTTCGATGCGTTGGGGATGTCGCAGCTGCATGCGGTCGTCGCGCCGTTCATCGTCGTGTCGCTCGCGATCCCGTTGATCGTGCTGACCGTGCTGCTGCTGATCGCGACGATCTCGATGCCGGTCGTGATCAAGCATCTGGCGAGCCGGCAGTTCGCCGCACTCGCCGCGAAGCGCGGCGGCACCTTCTTCGGCAGCGTGGTCAATTCGCTCGGCGCGGCGCTGGTCGGCGTCGTGCTGCTCGTCGTGACGATCCCGCTGTGGCTGATTCCGCCGTTCTTCGCGCTGCTGCCGCCGGTGATCTGGGGCTGGCTCACCTATCGCGTGATGACCTACGACGCGCTCGCGCTGCACGCGAGCCGCGACGAGCGCCGCGAGCTCGTGCGGCGCCACCGCTGGCCGCTGATCGGCATCGGCGTCGCGACCGGCCTGCTCGGCACCGTGCCGACTTTCGTGTGGGTGTCGTCGGTCTGGATGATGGTGCTGTTTCCGTTCGTCGCGGCGGCCATGATCTGGGTTTACGCTTTCATTCTCGTTTTCTCGGCGCTGTGGTTCGGGCACTATTGCCTGCGCGCGCTGGACGACCTGCGCGCGAGTTCGCGCGCCACCGCAATCGACATGGGGCAGGCATGAGCATCGGCATCATCATCATCGGCGACGAAATCCTTTCCGGCCGCCGGCAGGACAAGCATCTGGCGAAGGTCATCGAGCTGCTCGGCGCGCGCGGGCTCGCGCTCGACTGGGCCGAATACGTCGGCGACGATCCCGCGCGGATCACCGCGACGCTCGCCCGCGCGATCGCATCCGGCGACATCGTGTTCTCGACGGGCGGCATCGGCGCGACACCGGACGACCACACGCGCCAGTGTGCGGCCGCCGCGCTCGGCGTGCCGCTCGAGTTGCACCAGGAAGCGCGCGCGCTGATCGCCGAGCGCATCCGCGAGACGCAGCCCGACGCAAGCGCGCCGGTCGACTTCGATTCGCCGGAGAACCAGCACCGTTTCAACATGGGCGTATTCCCGGTCGGCGCGACGATCATCCCGAACGGCTACAACCGGATTCCCGGCTTCTCCGTCGGCGATCTGCATTTCGTGCCGGGCTTCCCGGTGATGGCGTGGCCGATGATCGAATGGGTGCTGGACACGAAGTACGCGCATCTGCACCATGCGACGCCGCACGCGGAGCGCTCGCTGTACGTGTTCGAGCTGCCCGAGTCGACGCTGACGCCGCTGATGGAGCGGATCGAACGCGACTTCCCCGGCGTGCGCGTGTTCAGCCTGCCGAGCGTCGGCGACGCCGAGCGCGGCGGCATCTATGCGCGCCGGCACATCGACCTCGGCGTGAAGGGCGAGCCTGAAGCGGTCGCGGCCGCGTTCGTGAAGCTGCGCGAAGGCGTGCATCTGCTCGGCGGCGACGTCGTCGAGCCCGATGCGCCGCGGGCGTGAGCGTCGCGTAGATCGCGCACGATTCTCTCGGCGCGCACAACTACCTGGCCCGCTGAACGGGCCGTGCAAAAGAAGCGGGCCGCGCAACGCGGCCCGTCATCGGGGTGTCATCGCCCGGCTCGACGATGTCGCAGTCGGGCGTGCGGGAACGGATGCGCGTTCAGGCGCCGATCCACGGCAGTTTCCGGAAGCACCAGCCGTCGACCGTCTTGCGATGGCCTTCGGCATCCTTGCCGCCCTCGAACCCTTCGAGCAGATCGAAAGCCTTCGTGAAGCCGGCCTGCTTGGACGCAACTGCCGCGAGCTTCGAGCGTGCAGCGCTGCGGCACAGGAACAGCACCGGCGTATCGGGCGACACGGCCGCCTTCAGCTGCTCGACGAATTCCGTGTTCGGCACGCCGCCGGGATAGCGCGTCCACTCGATGTGCAGATACTGGCCGTCGCCGACGAGCGGGCGGCCGATCCAGTCGAGCTCGGCGCGCGTGCGCACGTCGACGAGGCGGGCGGACGGGTCGAGCTGCAGCAGTTCGAACGCCTCGACGGGCAGCAGGGCGCCCGCATAGTCGAGCGCGCTCTCGGCGCGGCGTTGATCGGCCTTCGCGTAAAGCTGGTCGAGCGTACTCATGGCAGGAGGTCTCCGTATCGGTCAAACGAACATTCTAGCGCGCCGCTGCCGCGCGGACGTCGGTACGCTGGCCGGCCGCATGCACCGCGCACGGGTTCACCAAAAAAGTGCAGAATGGCGTGCATGCACCGAATCGGCGCTCGCAAAATGCTGTCACACGCTCGTTGCACCATGGAGGTGCCAAAGCGCGAATGCCGGTGCGTCCCGTGGCCCCGGAATCGCGCAGCGCGGCCCCGCTGCGGCGCGGGCCGGCGCGATTCGCGTCGGATTTGCGATGATTGGCACGGAAGCTGCTATATAGAATTCGGTCGACCCGGGGCGCGCTGCGCCAAAGCCAGACTCCGGGCAGCTCGATAAACGAGGCGGTTCCCAGTCCGCCGGAATTGTTCAATCAGGAGAAGAGGTTATGAGTAAAACCGTCGCCGACGTCATGCAGCTCGTGAAGGACGAGGACGTCAAGTTCGTCGATTTCCGCTTCACGGATACGCGCGGCAAGGAGCAGCACGTGTCGGTGCCGGTTTCGGCGTTTGACGAAGACAAGTTCGAAAGCGGCCATGCCTTCGACGGTTCGTCGATCGCCGGCTGGAAGGGCATCGAGGCGTCGGACATGCTGCTCATGCCGGATCCGACCGCGGCGTTCATCGACCCGTTCTACGAAGAGTCGACCCTCGTGATGACCTGCGACGTGGTCGAGCCGGCCGACGGCAAGGGCTACGAGCGCGATCCGCGCTCGCTCGCGAAGCGCGGCGAAGCGTACCTGAAGAGCACGGGCCTCGGCGACACCGCGTACTTCGGTCCGGAGCCGGAATTCTTCATTTTCGACTCGGTCCAGTGGAACACGGACATGTCGGGCTGCTTCGTGAAGATCAACTCCGAAGAAGCACCGTGGTCGGCAGGCAAGGAATTCGAAGGCGGCAACACCGGCCACCGTCCGGGCACGAAGGGCGGCTACTTCCCGGTCGCGCCGGTCGACACGTTCCAGGACATGCGTTCGGAAATGTGCCTGCTGCTCGAACAGCTCGGCATTCCGGTCGAAGTGCACCACCACGAAGTCGCGGGCCAGGGCCAGAACGAAATCGGCACGAAGTTCTCGACGCTCGTGCAACGCGCCGACTGGACGCAATGGTCGAAGTACATCATCCATAACGTCGCGCACTCGTACGGCAAGACGGCGACGTTCATGCCGAAGCCGGTCGTCGGCGACAACGGTTCGGGCATGCACGTTCACCAGTCGATCTGGAAGGACGGCCAGAACCTGTTCGCGGGCAACGGCTACGCCGGCCTGTCGGAATTCGCGCTGTTCTACATCGGCGGCATCATCAAGCACGCCCGTGCACTGAACGCGATCACGAACCCGACGACGAACTCGTACAAGCGTCTCGTGCCGCACTTCGAAGCACCGGTGAAGCTCGCCTACTCGGCGCGCAACCGTTCGGCATCGATCCGCATTCCGCACGTGTCGAACCCGAAGGGTCGCCGCATCGAAACGCGCTTCCCGGACCCGATGGCCAACCCGTACCTGTGCTTCACCGCGCTGATGATGGCGGGCCTCGACGGCGTGCAGAACAAGATCCATCCGGGCGAAGCAGCCGACAAGAACCTGTACGACCTGCCGCCGGAAGAGGATGCAAAGATCCCGACCGTCTGCGCAGGCCTCGACCAGGCGCTGGAAGCACTCGACAAGGATCGCGAGTTCCTGACGCGCGGTGGCGTGTTCACCGACGGCATGATCGATGCGTACCTCGCGCTGAAGGAGCAGGAGCTGGCGAAGTTCCGCATGACGACGCATCCGATCGAGTTCGAGATGTACTACTCGCTGTAAGTGGCGATGGCGCTTCCAGTCAGCGCCGTCACGCCGCTTCGTTCCCGTCGGGCAGTGTGCGGCGGGAGCGGCGGAGTCTGAAAGGGGACGGCGTCCAGCCGTCCCTTTTTTGTTCCGAAATTCCTCATTCACGGCCCCGGTGGGGCGCGACGATACGCACGATGGCTCTGAAGAATCTGATCAAGGCGAAGACGGGGCAGCCCGAGCGACTGACGGAAGACGAGCGGCTCGCGCGCTCCGGGCTGCTTGCCGGGCTCGAAGCGCTGCCGACGGTCGTGCTCGTGCTCGACCGCAAGACGCTGCGGGTCGCGTTCGCGAACCCGTCCGCGGAGGCGATGCTCGACATCTCGCGCCGGCAGCTCGCGCAGCGGCCGTGGGGCGAGATCTTCCCGAACGCGAACGAGCTCGCGTCGACGATCACCGCGATCGGCGAGGAGCGCTTTCACGCGACGCATCTCGACACCGTGCTCGATCGGCCCGGCCACGAGGCGTTGCACGTGCATGCGATCGTCGGCTTCCTCGAGACCGCGCCCGATTTCGTGCTCGTCGAGCTGTTCGAGAACGAACGCCAGTCGCGCACCGATCGCGAGGAGCGCATCCACGACCTGACCGCGGTCAACAAGCAGCTGATCCGCAATCTCGCGCACGAGATCAAGAATCCGCTCGGCGGCATTCGCGGCGCCGCGCAGCTGCTCGAATTCGAGCTGGGCGAGCGCGAGCGTGGCGAGTTGCGCGAATACACGCAGGTGATCATCAAGGAGTCCGACCGCCTGCAGACGCTCGTCGACCGGTTGCTGGAGCCGCATCGGCATCCGCACATCGTCGGCGACGTGAACATTCATGAAGTATGCGAACGCGTGCGCGCGGTGATGCTCGCGGAGTTTCCGCGCGGCCTCACGATCGAGCGCGACTACGACGTGAGCGTGCCGGACCTGCGCGGCGACAAGGAGCAGCTGATCCAGGCGCTGCTGAACATCGTGCGCAATGCGGCGCAGGCGCTGCGCGAACGCATCGCGCAGGGCGACGCGAGAATCGAATTGCGCACGCGCATCGCGCGCAAGGTGACGATCGCGAAGCGCCTGTACCGGCTGGCACTGGACTTGCACGTGGTCGACAACGGGCCGGGCATTCCGGAGGAGATTCGCGACCGCATCTTCTACCCGCTCGTGTCCGGGCGCGACGACGGCAGCGGGCTCGGCCTCACGCTCGCGCAAACCTTCGTGCAGCAGCACGACGGGATGATCGAGGTCGAGAGCCGGCCCGGACGTACCGAATTTCAGATCCTGTTGCCGCTCGATCACTGAGCGGCGGCATGGCGATTCACCGGATTCACCAATATCTGACCGACCTATGAAGCCGATCTGGATAGTAGACGACGATCAATCGATTCGCTGGGTGCTCGAAAAGGCGCTCGCCCGCGACAGCTTCGCGACGCGCAGCTTCGCGAACGTGCGCGATGCGCTGGCCGCGCTCGATCACGAGTCGCCGCAGGTGCTCGTATCCGACATCCGGATGCCGGGCGGCTCGGGCCTCGAGTTGCTGCAGGCGATGCACGAGCGTCTGCCCGGCTTGCCCGTCATCATCATGACGGCGTTCTCCGATCTCGACAGCGCAGTGGCCGCGTTCCAGGGCGGCGCGTTCGAATACCTCGCGAAGCCGTTCGACGTCGACAAGGCGGTCGAACTGATCCGCCGCGCGGTGGAGGAAAGCCTGCGCGGCGGCGCACCGCAGGACGAACGCGTGGCCGAGGCGCCCGAGATGCTCGGGCAGGCGCCGGCGATGCAGGACATGTTCCGCGCGATCGGCCGGCTGTCGCATTCGGCCGCGACGGTGCTGATCACCGGCGAGTCGGGCACCGGCAAGGAGCTCGTCGCCCGGGCGCTGCACCGTCACAGCCCGCGCGCGAACGGCCCGTTCATCGCGCTGAACACCGCCGCGATCCCGAAGGATCTGCTGGAATCCGAACTGTTCGGCCATGAGCGCGGCGCGTTCACCGGCGCGCAGACGACCCGCCAGGGCCGCTTCGAGCAGGCCGAGAACGGCACGCTGTTCCTCGACGAAATCGGCGACATGCCGTTCGACCTGCAGACGCGCCTGCTGCGCGTGCTGTCGGACGGCCAGTTCTATCGGGTCGGCGGCCACAACCCGCTGCGCGCGAACGTGCGCGTGATCGCCGCGACGCACCAGAACCTCGAATCGCGCGTGCGGCAGGGGCTGTTCCGCGAGGACCTTTACCACCGGCTCAACGTGATCCGCCTGCGCCTGCCGCCGCTGCGCGAACGCAGCGAAGACATTCCGCTGCTCACGCGCCACTTCCTGCAGAAGAGCGCGCGCGATCTCGGCGTCGAGCCGAAGCGCGTGTCCGACGAAGCGCTCGCGTATCTGACGTCGCTGCCGTTTCCGGGCAACGTGCGGCAACTCGAGAACCTCGCGAACTGGCTGACGGTGATGGCGCCCGCGCAGACGGTCGAGATCAAGGACTTGCCGCCCGATCTCGTGCCGAGCGGCGCGCCGGTGACGGCAGCCGTCGACGGCGCGGACGCGCCCGCGGCCCTCGGCGGCGGCGACGTGTCGCGCGTGCAGCCGTCGGTCGGTGCGGCGACGCTCGCGAGCGCACCCGTTGCGGCCGCATCGAACGGCGCGCCGGCCGGCTATCCGATGTGGGAGAGCGGGCTGCGTACCGAAGTCGCGCGACTGCTGCGCGAAAATTCCGCCGACGTGATGGACGAACTCGCACGTCGCTTCGAGGCTGCCGTGATCCGCGAGGCGCTCGACTTCACGCGCGGCCGCAAGGTCGAGGCGGCCGAGCGGCTCGGCATCGGCCGCAACACGATCACGCGCAAGATCCAGGAACTGCATCTGGAGCCGTAAGCCGTCGTCGCGGCATGCGCGCGCCGCGCATGCCGCGATCGGACATAATCGCGGTTTGCCGTCACGCGCACGCCCGTCATGTCCGATTCCTTCCGCTGGCCCGCCGGGGCCGATCCTTTCCGATTTCTCGAAGCGCTCGACAGCAAGCGCGCCCGCACGTGGGTCGACGAGCAGAACGCGCGCACGCGTGCTGCGCTGCGTGACGACGACGGCTACCGCACGCTGACCGCGCGGCTCGCGCAGGCCTACCTGCCGCGCGAGCGGCCGGTGATTCCGACCCGCTGGCGCGAATGGGCGTACGACCTGTGGCAGGACGATCAGCACCCGAAGGGGCTGTGGCGCCGCGCGCGCTGGGACGACTGGCGCGCCGGCCGGCCCGACTGGGAAACGCTCCTCGACGTCGACGCGCTCGGCGCGCAAGAGGGCGAATCGTGGGTGTTCGAGCAGGACGCGATCCTCTATCCGGACGGTGACCGCGCACTCGTGTCGCTGTCGCCGGGCGGCGCGGACGCGGTCGTCGTGCGCGAATTCGATCTGGTGCAGCGCCGCTTCGTCGACGGCGGCTTCACGATCGACGAGCCGGGGCATCACACCGTCGGCTGGATCGATCGCGACACCGTCTACGTGAGCTGGGATCGCGGCGAAGCGCATGCGACCGCGGCCGGCTATCCGTACGATGCGCGCCGCTGGGTGCGCGGCACGCCGCTCGCCGATGCACCCATCGTGTTTCGCGGCGAACCGGACGACATCAGCGCGGGCGCATGGTTCGATCCGATCGACGGCCGCCATGTCGCATGGCGCAGCGTGGACTTCTTCGACGCGCATGCGTACCGGCTCACCGAGGCGGGCGAATGGGCGCGCTACGACGTGCCGACGCACGTCGAGGTCGGCTTCTGGGAAGGCTGGCTGGTGCTGGAGCCGCGGCTCGACTGGGACTGCGGCGGCGTACGGCATGCGGGCGGCTCGCTGCTCGCGATTCGCGAGCACGCGTTTCTCGCCGGCTCGCGCGAATTCACGACGCTGTTCGCGCCGCAAGCATCGACGTCGGCGTGCACGTGGACCCACACGCGCACGATGCTGATCGCGAGCTGGCTCGACGACGTGCACAACCGCACGATGCTGTGGACGCCGCGCAAGGGCGAGGGCAGCGACGACGGCGAAGGCGGCGAATGGACGTGGGACGCGCATGCGTTCGACTGGCCGCGCGATGCGCAGATCGACGTCGAGCCGGTCGAGTCGACGCTGAACGACGACGTGTACGTGGACGTCGACACCTATCTCGATCCACCCGAATGCTGGCTGGCCGATCTCGCCGATCGCGCGGCCGATGCGCAAGCGCGCCGCGTGCTGCTCGACCGGCCGCCGGTGCGCTTCGATGCGGCAGGGCTCGTCGTGCGGCGCGCGAATGCGCGCTCGCGCGACGGCACGATCGTGCCGTACACGTTGATCGGGCCGCGCGATGCCGTCGAGGCAGCCAACCGTGATGATGGCGGCGATGGCGGCACGCGCGTCGCGCGGCCGTGTCTGTTGTCAGGCTATGGCGGCTTCGCGATTCCGAACCTGCCGGGCTACAGCGACGCACTCGGCATCGCGTGGCTCGAGCGCGGCGGCGTCGCGGTGTTCGCGCACATCCGCGGCGGCGGCGAATTCGGGCCGCGCTGGCACGTCGACGCGCAGCGCGAACATCGGCAGCGTTCGTTCGACGATTTCATCGCGGTAGCCGAGGACCTGGTCCGCACCGGCGTGACGACCGCGGCGCAGCTCGGCATCGAAGGCGGCAGCAACGGCGGCCTGTTGGTGGGCGCGTGCATGGTGCAGCGTCCCGAACTGTTCGGCGCGGTGCTGTGCCGCGTGCCGCTGCTCGACATGCGGCGTTATCCGAAACTGCATGCGGGCGCCGCCTGGCTCGACGAGTACGGCGACCCGGACGATCCGCGCGAGGGCGCGGCGCTGGCCGCCTATTCGCCGTATCACCGCGTGCGCGACGGCGTCGTCTATCCGCCGCTGCTGCTGACGACGTCGACGCGCGACGACCGCGTGCATCCGGCGCATGCCCGCAAGATGGCGGCGCGCATGCACGCGCTCGGGCACGAGCGCGTGTGGTACTGGGAGAACACCGACGGCGGCCACGGCAGCGCCGACGATCTGGAGCGGGCCGAATCCGATGCGGCGGAATTCGGCTTCCTGTGGGCGCATCTGGGGCCGGCGCCCGCGCGCGGCTGAGCGAGCGGGCGGGGCGGCAGGCCAGCGGCCTCAGCCCACGACCGCGACGACCGGCGTGTGATCGGACGGCTGCTCCCACGTGCGCGGCACGCGGTCGACTTCGCACGACGTGCAGGTGGCCGCGAGCGCCGGCGAGAGGAGAATGTGGTCGATGCGCAGCCCGGCGTTGCGGCGAAACGCGAACATCCGGTAGTCCCACCACGTGAAGGTCTTCTCGGGCTGCTCGAAGCGCCGGAACGCGTCGACGAAGCCGAGCTCGAGCAGCTTCGCGAAGTGCGCGCGCTCCTGCGGCGACACCAGGTTCTGGCCTTCCCATTTCGCGGGGTCGTGCACGTCGCGATCTTCCGGCGCGATGTTGTAGTCGCCGAGCAGCGCGAGCTTCGGATAGCGCTGCAGCTCGGCGCCGAGCCACGCATGCAGCGCGTCGAGCCACTGCATCTTGTAGAGAAACTTGTCGGAGTCCGGCGCCTGGCCGTTCGGGAAATACGCGGACACGATGCGCACGCCCTCGACCGTCACGGCGACCACGCGCTGCTGCGGATCGTCGAAGCCGGGAATGTTGCGCACGACGTCCGATTCGTCGACGGCCAGCGTGTCGCGCACGAGGATCGCGACACCGTTATACGTCTTCTGGCCCGTGAACCAGCTGCGGTAACCGACGGCCTCGAGATCGGCGCGCGGATATTTTTCGTCCGGCAGCTTCAGCTCCTGCAGGCACAGCACGTCGGCGCCGCTTTGCGCGAGCCAGTCGAGCACATGCTGTTTGCGGACGTTGAGCGAGTTGACGTTCCAGGTGGCGATTTTCATGAACGGGAAGGCGGGCGGCATGGATTCGAAGGCCGCCATCTTACCGCGAGCGCGGCGCGCGAACGCGTGCAACACGCGATCGGCAGCGCATCCCGTGCACGTCGCGAGCCTCGCGATATTGGGGCCCAGCCAATAAATTGTGACAAAAGTGTTGACGTAAGTGCTTCCTCACCCTATAATTTATTTCTCTGACGCGGGGTGGAGCAGTCTGGCAGCTCGTCGGGCTCATAACCCGAAGGTCGTAGGTTCAAATCCTACCCCCGCAACCAAGCACACCAGACGATGTGCAGCGCAACTGACCGATGCGCGCTTCGTCGACAGGAACCCGGCCCCGTGCCGGGTTTTTTGTTTTCAGCCTGCCGCCCACTCGACCGCCGCCTTCGCATGCAGCGTGGTCGTGTCGAACACCGGCAGCGGCGAGTTTGCGTCGCCGATCAGCAGCGTGATTTCCGTACAGCCCAGTATGACCGCCTGCGCGCCGCGTCGCGCGAGTTCGTCGATGATCGCGACATAGGTCGCGCGCGACTGCGCGTCGATCCGGCCGTGACACAGCTCGTCGTAGATGATCCGGTGCACGTCGGCGCGCGCCGGTTCGTCCGGCACCCGCACGTCGAGCCCGAACCGGTCGCGCAGCCGCTGCGCATAGAACGGCAGCTCCATCGTGTAGCGCGTGCCGAGCAGCGCGACGCGCTCGACGCCCGCGGCGCGCAGTGCGTTGCCGGTCGGGTCCGCGATGTGCAGGAACGGCAGCGTCACCGCCGCTTCGATCGCGTCGTGCACGCGATGCATCGTGTTGGTCGTCAGCACGATCAGGTCGGCGCCGGCCGCTTCGAGTCGGCGTGCGGCGTCGGCCATCCGTTCGCCGAGCGCGCGCCAGTCCTGCGCGCGCTGCAGCGCCTCGATCTCCGCGAAGTCCACCGTGACCAGCACGCTCTTGGCGTTGTGATGGCCGCCGTGCAATGCCTTCGAATAGCGATTGATCATCCGGTAGTACTCCGCCGACGATTCCCAGCTCATCCCGCCGATCAGGCCGATCGTCTTCATTCGTCACCTTTGCGTTTCATCTGTCGTGGCGCACGAGTATAGGGGCCGACCGGCGCGCGCGGCGGTACGATCCGTGCGCAGCCGACCGGTACGGCGCCGCTGGCCGAGCTGGGTCGGCGCCGCGTCGGACTGTCCGCATTCGCCGGTACGTGGCAGCACGCGGCAGTTGAAACGGTCACTGTGTTTTTGTACAGTATCGGCACCGTGAAGCCGACCACTCCCGAGCCTGCCGATTCGCACCTGCCGCCGCCTGGCGACGCGCCGCCGCGCGTGCGCAAGATCATCCATTGCGATTGCGACTGCTTTTACGCATCGGTGGAGATGCGCGACGATCCGTCGCTGCGCAATCGGCCGCTCGCCGTCGGCGGCCGGCCCGATCAGCGCGGCGTGATCGCGACCTGCAACTACGAGGCGCGGCGCTACGGCGTGCATTCGGCGATGTCGTCGGCGCTCGCGATGCGCAAGTGCCCGGACCTGCTGATCCTGCCGTCCGCGATGGACAAGTACCGCGCGGCGTCGCGGCAGATCATGGCGATCTATCGCGACTACACGCGCGACGTCGAGCCGCTGTCGCTCGACGAGGCGTATCTCGACGTCAGCGGCTCCGAGCTGTGCCACGGCAGCGCGACGCTGATTGCGCGGGAGATCCGTCAGCGCGTGTACGAGACGGTCGGCGTGACGGTGTCGGCGGGCGTCGCGCCGAACAAGTTCATCGCGAAGATCGCGTCCGACTGGAACAAGCCCGACGGGCTGTTCGTCGTGCGCCCGCACGAGGTCGATGCGTTCGTCGCGGCGCTGCCGGTGCGCAAGCTGCACGGCGTCGGGCAGGTGACGGCCACGCGCCTCGACCGGCTCGGCATCCAGACCTGCGCGCAATTGCGCGACTGGTCGCTGATCGATCTGCATCGCGAGTTCGGCGCGTTCGGCCGGCGTTTGTACCAGCTCGCGCGGGGCATCGACGAGCGGCCGGTGCACGCCGATCAGGAGCGCAAGTCGGTCAGCGTCGAGACGACCTATGTGACCGACCTGACGACGCTCGAGCAATGCGCGCAGGAAATCCGCCGTCTCGTCGAGCAGCTCGATGCGCGTATCGCGCGCGCGGGCGCCGCGCGATCGATCCGCAAGCTGTACGTGAAGATCCGCTTCGCCGATTTCCAGCGCACCACGGTCGAATGCGTGGCCGACGCGACGAATGCGCAGACGGTCGTCGCGTTGCTCGCGAAGGGGCTGCAGCGGCGCGCGCAGGCCGTGCGGTTATTAGGCGTCGGCGTGCGCATCGACGAGAACACGGCCGAGCGCCATGGACAGTTCTCGCTGTTCGGCGATGCAGTGGATGAGTCGGTTGAGGGGGGCGCCGATGCGGCAGCTGAGGAGTTGACCGAGGAGTCGAACGAGGACCCAGCCGAGGAGTCAACTGAGGAGCCGACCGAGAACGCAGCCGGCGCGTCAATCGAGGATCCGGCCGAGGGCTCAACTGCAGAGTCAACCAATGACCCAGCCGACCATTCAACGAACGCCCGAACCGACGCCCCGACCAGCGGTTCAAACCCGGCCGCCGAGCCATCCGGTCCAACGCCCGCACAATAAAAAAAGCACCGCCGAAGCGGTGCCTGCCGAAGTCGCCGGGCGAACCGCCCGGCAACGCGCGATCACTGCGCGGGCGCTGCCATACCGTTGTGACGCAGCAGCGCGTCGATTTCCGGCTCGCGGCCGCGGAACGCCTTGAACGAATCCATCGCCGGACGGCTGCCGCCCACTTCGAGGATCTCGCGGCGATAGCGCGTGCCGGTCGTCGCGTCGAGCACGCTGCCGCTTTCGGCGGCTGCTTCCTCGAACGCCGCATACGCGTCGGCCGACAGCACCTCGGCCCACTTGTAGCTGTAGTAGCCAGCCGCATAGCCGCCCGCAAAGATGTGGCTGAACGTGTTCGGCCAGCGCGAGAAGGCCGCCTGCGGGATCACGTGGTAGCGCTCGTTGATCTCGCGCGCGAAGGCGTTCACGCCGGTCGCGCCGGCCGGGTCGAAGTCGACGTGCAGCAGCATGTCGAACATCGAGAACACGATCTGCCGCAGCGTGCCGAGCCCGCTCTGGAAGTTCTTCGCGGCGATCATCTTGTCGAACAGCTCGCGCGGCAGCGCGGCACCGGTTTCCACGTGCGACGACATCGACGACAGCACGTCCCATTCCCAGCAGAAGTTCTCCATGAACTGCGATGGCAGCTCGACCGCGTCCCATTCGACGCCGTTGATGCCCGACACGCCCAGCTCGTCGACGCGCGTGAGCATGTGATGCAGCCCGTGGCCGAATTCGTGGAACAGCGTGATCACTTCGTCGTGCGTGAAGCACGCGGGCTTGCCGCCGACGGGCGCCGAGAAGTTGCAGGTGAGGTACGCGACCGGCGTCTGCACGGCGCCGTCGCGCTTCGCGCGCGCACGCGCGTCATCCATCCACGCGCCGCCGCGCTTGCCTTCGCGTGCGTACAGGTCGAGATAGAACTGCGCGACGAGCGAGCCGTCGCGGTTCTCGACGCGGAAGAAGCGCACGTCCTTGTGCCAGACCGGCGCATCGTCCGGCTTGATCCGTACGCCGAACAGCGTTTCGGTGACGGTGAAAAGGCCCTTCAGCACTGCCGGTTCCGGGAAGTACTGTTTGACTTCGTTCTCCGAGAACGCGTAGCGCTGCTGGCGCAGGCGCTCGGCCGCGAACGCGACGTCCCACGGCGCGAGCTCGGTGAACCCGAGCTCCTTCGCGGCGAACGCGCGCAATTCGTCCCAGTCCTTCTCCGCGTGCGGGCGCGCACGCGTTGCGAGATCCTCGAGGAAGGCGATCACCTGCTGCGGCGATTCGGCCATCTTCGGCGCGAGCGACACTTCGGCGAAGTTGCGGTAGCCGAGCATCTGCGCTTCTTCGCGGCGCAGCTTCAGCTCGTCGGCGACGATCGCCGTGTTGTCCCACTCGGCCTTGCCGCCGCCGTACTGCGGCCCGAGTTCCGACGCGCGCGTCGCATAGGCGCGGTACATCGTTTCGCGCATCGCGCGGTTCTCGGCGTATTGCAGCACCGGGAAGTACGACGGGAAGTGCAGCGTGAATTTCCAGCCTTCCTTGCCGTCCTTCTGCGCGGCTTCGCGGGCCGCCTCGATCGCGTCGCCCGGCAGCCCGGCCAGTTCGGCTTCGTCCTGCGCGAAATACGCATACGCGTTGGTCGCGTCTAGCACGTGATCGGAGAACGCCTTCGACAGCGCTGCCTGCTGCTCCTGCAGTTCCGCGAAGCGCGGCTTCTGGTCTTCGGGCAGCTCGGCGCCCGACAGGCGGAAATCGCGCAGCGCGTTATCGAGGATCTTCTTGCGTTCGGCGGACAGCGTCGCGTATTCGGCGCCCGCCGCGATCGCCTTGTACTTTTCGTACAACGCGAGGTTCTGGCCGACGCTCGACCAGAACTCGGTCACGCGCGGCAGATTTTCGCCGTACGCGGCGCGCAGTTCGGGCGTATCGGCGACCGCGTTCAGGTGGCCGACGACGCCCCACGCGCGCCCGAGCGGCTCCGTCGCCTGCTCGACCGTCTCGACGATCGCAGCCCAGGTCGCCGGCGTCTCGCTTGCGCTGGCGGTGTCGACCGCGCGGTTGGCGGCGGCCAGCAATACGTCGAGGGCGGGCGTCACGTGTTCCGGGCGGATCTCGCCGAAACGGGGCAGGCCGGAGAAATCGAGGAGCGGATTGGTATTGGCGCTGGCGGACATTAAGACTCCCTGTCTGTTGCCGGATGAACCGGAGTGAAAAGGGTGGGGCGCGCTGCGGCGGCGCTCGATACCGACATTATTGGGGCGCACGGCGCGGTTTCCAATCGTTAGTTTCTAACGATGCGATTGCGTGCGGGCGGCGGCGCGGGGTCGGATTGTGACGACACGCGACGAGCGGCGGCGGTGCGGGCGCGGCGGCGCGGTGCTGACACGGCCGCGGGCATGGCCGCGGCCGGGGAGATGCCGGCGCGCGAATGCGCGGCGGCAGAAGGGGCGGGCGCGAGCGCGCGGCGCTCAGGCCGTGGCTGCGCGCTCGGCGGCTTCGATCGTGTTGATCAGCAGCATCGTGATGGTCATCGGGCCGACGCCGCCCGGCACCGGCGTGATGTGGCCGGCCACGTCCTTCACGCCGGCGAAGTCGACGTCGCCGCACAGCTTGCCTGCGTCGTCGCGGTTCATGCCGACGTCGATCACCGTCGCGCCCGGCTTGACCATGTCGGCCGTCAGGATGTTGCGCTTGCCGACCGCGGCGACGACGATGTCGGCCTGCCGCGTGTGCGCGGCGAGGTCACGCGTCTTGCTGTGGCAGATCGTCACCGTTGCGCCGGCTTCGAGCAGCAGCATCGCCATCGGTTTGCCGACGATGTTCGAGCGGCCGATCACGACCGCGTTCGCGCCTTGCAGCGGGATGTCGTGCGCCTCGAACATCTTCATCACGCCATACGGCGTGCACGGGCGGAACAGCGGCTTGCCGGTCATCAGCGCGCCGGCGTTCGCGACGTGAAAGCCGTCGACGTCCTTCTCCGGCGCGATCGCCTCGATCACCTTGTGGCTGTCGATATGCGCGGGCAGCGGCAGTTGCACGAGGATCCCGTGGATCTTCGGGTCGCGGTTCAGCTCGTCGATGCGCGCGAGCAGGTCGGCCTCCGACAGCGTGTCCGGGTAGGCGTCCTTCAGCGAGAAGAAGCCGTTGTCCTCGCACGCCTTGATCTTGTTGCGCACGTAGACTTCGCTCGCCGGGTTCGCGCCGACGAGGATCACCGCGAGACCGGGCTGGTGGCCGCGTGCGGTCAGGGCGGCGGCGCGTTCGGCGGCCTGCGCGCGCAAGGTCTTCGAGAGGGCGTTGCCGTCGATGAGGAGGGCTGTCATGGTGGTGGTCCTGCCGGGAAGTTGGAATGCGGTCGTGCGGCGCGCGAAGCGCCGCAGCAAAGCACGCAATTATACCGTTCGCATGCCGTCGTCCGACAGTGAATACAAGGAAAGCGTCATGACGGCGGGGCCGGCGCCCCGGGAGGAGGCGCCCGGCCGTGCCGCGCGAGTGGGGCGCAGCGCGCGGCGCGAGGGAACGGCGAGGCGGCCGGGCGGGCGCCCGACGGCCGTGCGCAACGTCAGGCCTGCTTCTTCGACAGCGCGAGGCGCAGCAGATCGGCCACGGTGTTGACGTTGAGCTTCTCCATGATGTTCGCGCGGTGCGCTTCGACCGTCTTGATGCTGATGCCGAGATCGTCGGCGATCTGCTTGTTCAGGCGGCCGGCGATGATCCGCTCGAGCACCTGCTGCTCGCGCGCCGTCAGCTTCGACAGGCGCTCGCTCGCGGCACGCTGTTCCTGCACGCTCTTGCTTTCGCTTCGGGCCTTGTCGAGCATCCGCTCGACGAGCTTGCGCAGCTCGGCTTCGTCGAACGGTTTCTCGATAAAGTCCATCGCACCCTTTTTCATCGTCGAGACGGCCATCGGCACGTCGCCGTGACCGGTGACGAAAATGATCGGCAGCGCGGCGTTGTCGGCGATCAGGCGTTCCTGCAACTCGAGGCCGCTCATGCCCGACATCCGCACGTCGAGGATCAGGCATGCGATCTGGCCGGCCTGCTGCGCCGGCTGGTATGCATCGAGGAACTGCTCGGCGCTCGAGAAGCACTGCACGCGATAGCCGTTCGCCTCCAGCAGCCAGCGCAACGAGTCCCGTACGGCCTCGTCGTCGTCGACGACGAAGACGGTTTCCTGAGTGGTGGTAACAGGGCTATTCATAGTTCTCCCGTGACGGTATGTGATGCCGATGACTCGCGCCCCCCTTGGGCGAGATCAGCGGGTTCCCCAATGGGCAGGCTGCAGTGGAATGTCGCGCCGGAAATGCGGCCGTCCGGTTCGACATTGTTGACCACCCACAGACGCCCCCGATGCGATTCGATGATCGAACGGCAGATGTTCAGCCCCATGCCCATGCCGTCGGACTTGGTGCTGTAAAACGGTTCGAACAGGCGCTCGGCGGTCGCTTCGTCGACGCCCGGGCCCTGATCGATCACGCGGATGTCGACGAAGCCCGCGTCGATGTCGGCGACGACGCGAATCACGCCGTCCGCCGACGCCGGCTTCACGTCGGCCATAGCCTCGGCCGCGTTCTTCATCAGGTTCACGAGCACCTGCTCGATCAGCACGGGGTCGACATAAATAATAGGCATTCTTGCGAGGATTTCCGTGACGATCCGGATCCTGCGCTTCCTGGCCTCGATTTCGGCGAGCCCGACCGCATCGGCGACGATGTCCGCGACGCGCGCCGGCTGGCGCTTCGGCTCGCTGCGCTTCACGAATTCGCGAATCCGCTTGACGATCATCCCCGCGCGCAATGCCTGCTGCGCGGTCTTCTCGAGCGCCGGCTGCAGCGTCTCGGGCGTGCTGCGGCCGCTCTTCACGAGCGCGAGCGTGCCCGAGCAATAGTTGTTGATCGCGGCGAGCGGCTGATTCAATTCGTGAGCAATCGACGACGCCATTTCGCCCATCGTCATCAATCGGCTCGTGAACTGCAGTTTCTCTTCCTGCTGGTGCGCGAGTTCCTGCGCCTTCTTGCGGGTCGTGATGTCGGTCGCGATCTGCATCTGCGCGAGGTGGCCGTCGACCCACTGGATGTATTGGCGGCGCACCTCGAACCACTTCTGGATGCTCTCGACGTAGACCTCCTGCGCGTCGGCCGTGCTGTTGGTCAGCGCGGCGGCCGGCAGGCCGGCGAAGGCGTCGACCATGTCGATCGAGTCGGACGATGCCTGCGCGCGATCGAAGCCGCCGCCCGACAGCTCGAGATGGCCGTCCGGGCGAATGCCGAACAGGTGGCGGTAGTAGCGGTTCGCGAACAGCAGCTCGGCCTCGTCGGCGGCCAGCACCGACACGGCGGCGTCGAGGCTTTCGAGCACCGTCGTGAAGCGTTCGTGCGCGGCCGCGAGCTCCTCGCGTGCGCGCTTCGGCTCGGTGATGTCGGTCATCGACGACATCCAGCCGGTCTGCCGGCCCGAGCTGTCGATCAGCGGCGACACGTACAGGCGCGCATGGAACAGCGTGCCGTTCTTGCGCCGCACGCGCAGCTCGAAGCCCGAGCTCGGCGCCTTGCCGCGCAGCGTCATGTCGAGCTGGCGCTGCATTTCCGGGTAGGCGTCGCGCGGCCAGTACGGGAACGGCGCGACCTTGCCGACCAGGTCGCTTTCATCCCAGCCGGTCATCCGGCAGAACGCCGGGTTCACGTGGGTGATGCGGCCGTGCATGTCGAGCACGCGCATGCCGATCAGCACCGAGTTCTCCATCGCGCGGCGGAAGAACGCTTCCGCGTACAGCGCCTGCTGCGCCTCGAAGCGCTGCCGCGTGTGCTTCCACAGGCTCCAGAGGCTCCACAGCACGAAGCACGACAGGCCGGCCACGAGCCACACGAGCGTGTTGTTGGTGAGGTTCGTCAGCTGCGGGAACGCGTACACGCGCACGGTCAGCCCCTGGCCGGGCGGGTCGAGCGGCAGGTCGTAGTGGGAGTCGCGCGGCAGGCGCGGGCGCGTTGACGTCGACGACAGCTCGCGATTGTTCGAGTCGGTGATCGAGATCTTGTACTTCGACGACAGCTCCTGCGGGATGTCGTGCTTCAGGATCCCTTCGACCGAGAACACCGCGGCGATCGAGCCGAGGTATTCGCGATCGCCGCGCATCACGGGCGTCTGCAGCGTGATGAAGCCGTTGCCGAAGTCGTCGTAGATCAGCGGCGAATAGGCCTGGCGGCGCGTGCTGCGCGCCTCGTCGTAGGCGCCGCGCACGGCGTCTTCCATCTGCGCGTCGCCGGGCTTCGCGAGCCGCTGGCCGAGCAGCGGCGGATTCACGGTCGGCCAGCGCTGCACGCCGGGCGCCGTGTACCAGTTCAGATAGAGGATTTCCGGATGGGTCTGCATCACGTCCGCGACGGCCATCTGGAAGGCGTTCTGGTCGAGGCGGCCGGATGCGAGATCGCGCGACAGCGCCTGCAACTGCTCCTGCGCGCCCGTCATCGACAGGCGGATCTGCTGCTGCGCCCACGCAACGTTACGGAACAGCGTGTCTTCCTGCTGCTGCTGTTCGCGGCGATTGAGGCTCCATAAAATCAGGCTCATCACCACGAGGAACACGAGGATCGACAGCAGCGGCGTCAGCAGATAGGAGTTGGACCACCACGGTCCGTGGTGCCAGCGGGACGGCTGCGACTCCGCCGGCGGGCCCGACGGTCGCGCCGAGCGTGCGAAAAGCCGATCGGTCAACATGGCAGGATTGTAGCGCAGCGCAATACATGGAAAACCCATACCGGATATGTTGAGCGGAAACGAATTTGTGCGCGCCGCGCGTGCCGCCGAGCCCCGATGCATGGGTGCGCCGCAACAATATTCCGCATTACGAGAAAAGATCTCACAATTCGAAAATTTTGTTGCGCGCGGCCGTAGGCGCTCATTACAATCCGTCCAGCTTGCCCGCAGCCGGCCGCGACGCGTCGTCTGCACGAGAGCGATCCTCACATTCCAGGACCCAGGAGACGAGAATGTCCGCTGTACCGAACGAAGTGATGAAATACGTCGCCGCCGAGCGTGACGACGATCCGCAAGAAACCGTCGAATGGCTCGAGTCGCTCGACGGCGTGATCTCCTCCGTGGGCACCGGCCGCGCGCACTACCTGATCGAAAAGCAGATCGAATTCGCGCGCATGCACGGCGAACACCTGCCGTTCTCCGCGAACACCCCGTACATCAACACGATTCCGGTCGAAGCCCAGGCGAAGATTCCGGGCGACCAGGACATCGAGCACCGCATCCGTTCGTACACGCGCTGGAACGCGCTGGCGATGGTGCTGCGCGCAGGCAAGGACACGAACGTCGGCGGCCACATCGCGTCGTTCGCATCGGCCGCGACCCTCTATGACGTCGGCTACAACCACTTCTGGCACGCGGCGTCCGACCAGCACGGCGGCGATCTCGTGTTCGTCCAGGGCCACTCGTCGCCCGGCGTATACTCGCGCGCGTTCCTGCTCGGCCGCCTGTCGGAAGAACAGCTCGACAACTTCCGTCAGGAAGTCGACGGCAACGGCATCTCGTCGTACCCGCACCCGTGGCTGATGCCCGACTTCTGGCAGTTCCCGACGGTGTCGATGGGCCTCGGCCCGATCATGGCGATCTACCAGGCCCGCTTCATGAAGTACCTGGAATCGCGCGGCATCGCGCAGACGGCCGGCCGCAAGGTCTGGGCGTTCCTCGGCGACGGCGAGACGGACGAGCCGGAATCGCTCGGCGCAATCGGCATGGCGAGCCGCGAAAAGCTCGACAACCTCGTGTTCGTGATCAACTGCAACCTGCAGCGCCTCGACGGCCCGGTGCGTGGCAACGGCAAGATCATCCAGGAGCTCGAATCGGAGTTCCGCGGCGCCGGCTGGAACGTGATCAAGGTGATCTGGGGCAGCCGCTGGGATGCGCTGTTCGCGCGCGACAAGACGGGCGCGCTGATGCGCCGCATGATGGAAGCGGTCGACGGCGAATACCAGACGTACAAGTCGGAGTCGGGCGCCTACGTGCGCGAGCACTTCTTCAACACGCCCGAGCTGAAGGCGCTCGTCGCCGACTGGTCGGACGACGACATCTGGGCGCTGAACCGCGGCGGTCACGATCCGCACAAGATCTACGCGGCGTTCCACGAGGCGAGCAACTCGCAGGGCGCGCCGACCGTCATCCTCGCGAAGACCATCAAGGGCTACGGGATGGGCGAGTCGGGCCAGGCGATGAACATCACGCACCAGCAGAAGAAGCTGCCGGTCGAGCAACTGAAGAAGTTCCGCGATCAGTTCCGCCTGCCGATCACCGACGAGCAGATCGCCGACGTGCCGTACATCAAGTTCGAGGAAGGCTCGAAGGAACTCGAATACATGCGCCAGAAGCGCATGGAGCTCGGCGGCTATCTGCCGCACCGCCGCCAGAAGGCGACGTCGCTGCCGGTGCCGGCGCTCGACGCGTTCGAGCCGCTGCTCAAGGGCACGGGCGAGGGCCGCGAGATCTCGACGACGATGGCGTTCGTGCGGATCCTGAACATCCTGCTGAAGGACAAGGCGCTCGGCAAGCGCGTCGTGCCGATCGTCCCGGACGAATCGCGCACGTTCGGCATGGAAGGGCTGTTCCGCCAGATCGGCATCTGGAACCAGGACGGCCAGAAGTACGTGCCGGAAGATTCCGACCAGCTGATGTTCTACAAGGAATCGAAGACCGGCCAGATCCTGCAGGAAGGCATCAACGAAGCGGGCGGCATGTGCGACTGGATCGCGGCGGCGACGTCGTATTCGACGCACGGCGAGATCATGGTGCCGTTCTACATCTTCTATTCGATGTTCGGCTTCCAGCGGATCGGCGATCTGGCCTGGGCGGCTGGCGACATGCGCTCGCGCGGCTTCCTGCTCGGCGGCACGGCCGGGCGCACGACGCTGAACGGCGAAGGGCTGCAGCACGAAGACGGCCACTCGCTGCTGTGGGCCGCATCGGTGCCGAACTGCGTGAGCTACGACCCGACGTTCGGCTACGAACTCGCGGTGATCATCCAGGACGGCCTGCGCCGCATGGTGCAGGAACAGGAAGACGTGTACTACTACGTCACGGTGATGAACGAGAACTACGAGCACCCGGCGATTCCGCAGGGCGAGCACGTGGCGGCCGACATCATCAAGGGCATGTACGCGTTCCGCAAGGCCGAGGCCGACAAGAAGGCGCCGCGCGTGCAGCTGCTCGGCGCGGGCACGATCTTCAACGAAGTGATCGCCGCCGCGGATCTGCTGAAGAACGACTGGGGCGTCGCGGCCGACCTGTGGAGCGTGCCGAGCTTCACCGAACTCGCGCGTGAAGGTCACGACGTCGAGCGCTGGAACCTGCTCCATCCGACCGAGGAGCGTCGCCTGTCGCACGTGCAGAAGTGCCTGAAGGACACGCAGGGTCCGGTCATCGCGTCGACCGACTACGTGCGCGCGCTGGTCGACCAGATCCGCGGCCAGATCGATCGCCGCTTCGTCGTGCTGGGCACCGACGGCTTCGGTCGTTCGGACACCCGCGCGAAGCTGCGTCACTTCTTCGAAGTCGACCGTTACTGGGTCGCCGTCGCGGCGCTGAACGCGCTCGCCGACGAAGGCACGATCGAGCGCAAGGTGGTCGCGGACGCGATCGCCAAGTACAACCTCGATCCGTCGAAGCCCAACCCGATGACCGTTTAACGCACACGCGCCGTGTGACGCCGCGCGCCGCTTCCGGGAGGGGCGCGCGCGGCCATGGAGACACAAAAAGATGAGTCAAGCGATCGAAGTGAAGGTGCCGGATATCGGCGATTACAA
This sequence comes from Burkholderia sp. B10, assembly GCF_004368385.1. Classification (NCBI taxonomy): domain Bacteria; kingdom Pseudomonadati; phylum Pseudomonadota; class Betaproteobacteria; order Burkholderiales; family Burkholderiaceae; genus Burkholderia; species Burkholderia sp. B10. The sequence continues at coordinate 74,598 of NZ_PQMX01000007.1, forward strand.
GGACGTGCCCGTCATCGAGGTGCTCGTCAAGGTGGGCGACACGGTCGAGCCCGAGCAGTCGCTCGTCACGCTCGAGTCGGACAAGGCGACGATGGACGTGCCGAGCCCGGCAGCCGGCACGGTCAAGGAAGTGAAGGTCAAGGTCGGCGACGCCGTGTCGGAAGGCACGCTGATCATCCTTCTCGAAGGCGGCGCGGCCGCGCAGGCGAACGGCGCCGGTGCAGCGGCCGCCGCGCCGGCGCCGGCTGCTGCGCCCGCTGCCGCTGCACCGGCTGCTGCGCCGGCTGCGTCGGGCGGTACGCTCGAAGTGAAGGTGCCCGACATCGGCGACTACAAGGACGTCCCGGTGATCGAGATCGGCGTGAAGATCGGCGACACCGTCGAGAAAGAGCAGTCGCTCGTCACGCTCGAGTCGGACAAGGCGACGATGGACGTGCCGAGCCCGGCCGCCGGCGTCGTGAAGGACATCAAGGTCAAGGTCGGCGATGCGGTGTCGGAAGGCACGCTGATCGTGCTGCTCGAAGCGGCAGGTGCGGCTGCACCGGCCGTTGCGCCGGCGAGCGCGCCGGCTCCGGCCGCCGCTGCACCGGCACCGGCGGCAGCGCCTGCGCCCGCACCGGCAGCATCGGCACCGGCCGCTGCTGCGCCGGCTGCCGCCCCGTCGGGCGAATACCGCGCGAGCCACGCGTCGCCGTCGGTGCGCAAGTTCGCGCGCGAGCTCGGCGTCGACGTCGCGCGCGTGCCGGGCAGCGGCCCGAAGGGGCGCATCACCAAGGACGACATCACGGGCTTCGTGAAGGGCGTGATGTCAGGCCAGCGCGCGGCGCCGGGCGCGGCAGCCGCGCCGGCAGGCGGCGGCGAGCTGAATCTGCTGCCGTGGCCGAAGGTCGACTTCGCGAAGTTCGGCCCGTTCGAGGCGAAGCCGCTGTCGCGCATCAAGAAGATCTCGGGCGCGAACCTGCATCGCAACTGGGTGATGATCCCGCACGTCACGAACAACGACGAAGCGGACATCACCGAGCTCGAAGCGCTGCGCGTGCAGCTGAACAAGGAGCACGAGAAGGCGGGCGTGAAGTTCACGATGCTCGCGTTCGTGATCAAGGCGGTGGTGGCCGCGCTGAAGAAATTCCCGACCTTCAACGCGAGCCTCGACGGCGACAACCTGGTGTTCAAGCAGTACTACCACATCGGGTTCGCGGCCGACACGCCCAACGGTCTCGTCGTGCCGGTGATCCGCGATGCGGACAAGAAGGGCCTCGTCGATATCGCGAAGGAAATGGCCGAGCTGTCGAAGGCCGCGCGCGACGGCAAGCTCAAGCCCGACCAGATGCAGGGCGGCTGCTTCTCGATCTCGTCGCTCGGCGGGATCGGCGGCACGCACTTCACGCCGATCATCAACGCGCCGGAAGTGGCGATCCTCGGGTTGTCGCGCGGGCAGATGAAGCCGGTGTGGGACGGCAAGCAGTTCGTGCCGCGGTTGACGTTGCCGCTTTCCCTGTCGTACGACCATCGCGTGATCGATGGCGCCGAAGCCGCGCGGTTCAATGCGTATCTCGGCGCGTTGCTCGCGGATTTCCGTCGCATCATTCTTTGATGAGAAGAGGGGCTCGCGGGGGCGTGCGTTTTTCGTTTTTGTCGGTGCGCCCCGTACTGTCGTTGAACCTGTTTTGCATGCGGTCTGCTGGCGTCGCCCCTGCGCGGGGCGGCGGTCACTTTTCTTTGTCTTCCAAAGAAAAGTAACCAAAAGAAAGGCGCGTCCTTGGGCGGACAGCAAAGGTGGTTCTGCCCAGGTTCGCGTTCTCTTGTCAGGCCGTGGCCGGTTCGTCGCGCGAGTTTCCATTCCCTCTCTCCGTAGCCAACAAGAAGGGGACGTACATGAGTCTCATCGAAGTCAAAGTTCCAGATATCGGCGATTTCAGCGGCGTCGATGTCATCGAAGTCAACATCAAACCCGGCGACGTGATCGAAAAAGAGCAAACGCTCCTCACGCTCGAATCCGATAAGGCATCCATGGAAGTGCCCAGCGACATCGCCGGCACCGTCAAGGAAATCAAAGTCAAAGCCGGCGACAAAGTCTCGCAAGGCACCGTGATCGCTCTCGTCGAAGCGTCCGCAGGGGCAGCCGCACCCGCACCGGCAAAAGCACCAGAGCCTGCCAAGCCCGTCGCGGCCGCGGCACCGGCAGCGGCTCCGGCACAGGCCGCAGCCGCCTCGGCACCCGCGCCGCAAGCCGGCAGCTACGGCGGCTCAGTCGACATCGAGTGCGACATGCTCGTGCTCGGCGCCGGCCCCGGCGGCTACTCGGCCGCGTTCCGCGCCGCCGACCTCGGCATGAAGACGGTGCTCGTCGAACGCTATTCGACACTCGGCGGCGTATGCCTGAACGTCGGCTGCATCCCGTCGAAAGCACTGCTGCACACGGCGCTCGTCGTCGAGGAAGCCGCAGCGCTCGCGTCGCACGGCATCACGTTCGGCAAGCCCCAGGTCGACCTCGACAAGCTGCGCGACTTCAAGGGCGGCGTCGTCAAGAAACTGACCACCGGCCTCGCCGGCATGGCGAAGGCGCGCAAGGTCGAAGTCGTGACCGGCATCGGCGCATTCCTCGACGCGTTCCACATGGAAGTGCAGGGCGACAACGGCAAGAAGATCGTCAAGTTCAAGCAGGCCATCATCGCCGCCGGCTCGCAGGCGGTGAAGCTGCCCTTCATGCCGGAAGACCCGCGCGTCGTCGATTCGACCGGTGCACTCGAGCTGCGCCAGCTGCCGAAGCGGATGCTCGTGATCGGCGGCGGCATCATCGGCCTCGAAATGGCGACGGTGTACTCGACGCTCGGCGCCGAGATCGACGTCGTCGAAATGATGGACGGCCTGATGATGGGCGCCGACCGCGATCTCGTGAAGGTCTGGGAAAAGTTCAACGCGAAGCGCTTCGGCAACGTGATGCTGAAGACCAAGACGGTCGGCGCGCAAGCGAAGGAAGACGGCATCTACGTGAAGTTCGAAGGCGAGAAGGCGCCCGCGGAAGCGCAGCGCTATGACCTCGTGCTCGTCGCGGTAGGCCGCAGTCCGAACGGCAAGAAGATCGGCGCGGACAAGGCGGGCGTCGCGGTCACCGAGCGCGGCTTCATCGACGTCGACAAGCAGATGCGCACGAACGTGCCGCACATCTTCGCGATCGGCGATATCGTCGGCCAGCCGATGCTCGCGCACAAGGCCGTGCATGAAGGCCACGTCGCAGCCGAAGCCGCGCACGGCGAAAAGGCGTACTTCGACGCGCTGCAGATTCCGTCGGTGGCATACACCGATCCGGAAGTGGCATGGGCCGGCAAGACGGAAGATCAGTGCAAGGCCGAAGGCATCAAGTACGGCAAGGCGGTGTTCCCGTGGGCCGCGTCGGGCCGCGCGATCGCGAACGGCCGCGACGAAGGCTTCACGAAGCTGATCTTCGACGAGGAAACCCATCGCGTGATCGGCGGCGGCATCGTGGGCCTGAACGCGGGCGACCTGATCAGCGAAGTGTGTCTCGCGGTCGAAATGGGCGCGGACGCGGAAGACATCGGCAAGACGATTCACCCGCACCCGACGCTCGGCGAATCGGTCGGCATGGCCGCCGAATTGTATGAAGGCGTCTGCACGGATTTGCCGCCGCAACGCAAGAAGTGACGCAGCCTTAACGACCGGCCTCGCGCCGGTCGCGAAAAAACGCCGCCGTCCGGTCGTACCGGGCGGCGGCGTTTTGTTTTGTTCTGTCTCGTGCGGGCGCAGCGTCACGCCAACGCCGAACGCGGGCACACGCGCGAATCCGCTGCCGAAAATGAAAAAGGCCGCGCAGTGCGCGGCCTTTCCCGGAGCAGCTGACGCTTACGCGGCCGGCTTGCTCGAACGGCGCGATGCGGCGGCGGTCGCAGCCTTCGTCGCGACTGCAGCAGCGGCGTTGAAGTTCGTCTCGGCGATCTCGACGGCTTGCTTCGCAGCCTTCTGGACCGTTTCGTACGTGGTGTTTGCTGCGTTCAGCGCCGACTTCAGCGCGGCAACCGCGGTTTCCGAACCGGCCGGCGCGTTCTTCGCGACGTTGTCGACGAGCGCCTGGACCTTCTTGTTCTGCTCGTCGAATTGCGCTTCGGCAACCTTCGCGAACTCGGCTTGCGTAGCCGACGCGATTTCATACAGGTGACGGCTGTACGACAGCACCTTCTCGGCAACCGGCTGCGACAGGCTTGCCTGCAGCGCGATCAGCTCCTGCGCGTCCTTAACCGACAGCAGGCGCTGTGCGTTTTCCTGGCTTTCCGTCAGCGTCGACTTCACGACCTGCAGGTTCAGTTCGATCAGCTTTTCGACGCCTTCGAACGCCTTGGTCGTCAGACCGAACAGGCTTTCGAGATTGGCTTTCTGTGCGGCGGCGATTTGCTCGGGGGTCAGCAAGGACATGTCAAGCTCCTGAAAAGCGATCGCGTCGATCGCAGGGATAAAGGGCACTACGACGGGGAACTTCGTGTTGACGTGCTTTGTGCAACGCAACAATGAGTCCTATTTTAGGGCACAGAAAAGTCTTGTCAAGCACTTTTTGTGCATTGCACAATGGGGACAAATTATCTATAAAACAACGAGTTAACTCGCCCGTCCGGAACCGATTTCAGTCGCAATCCCACATGTTGCGCGGCCTGCCCCGGCAGCGCGCAGTGCACCATCGGCAAGCACAGGTAAACCTGACAGGCACCTGGAACGTTATGCTTCTGTTCCGGTCGAAAAGCGCGTCGTTTCGATGCGTACCATGGCGACGTGCCGCCGCCGTGGTTGAAACCGATGCCATTGGCCCGCCGAGCGCCGGATCCGTACTTTCCCCGCTTTAATTTGTCGCCAAAGTGACGTTATCTCAATTAACCGTGTGGTTATCGGGAGGCGGGTACTGTCGGGCAGCGCGGCCCATGAAATTTTTCGATGGGGGCGGGAGGATCGATCGACGCATCATGGTCGACCCTTACATTCCGGTTTAAAGACGATCGGTAAGTGCCTAATATTGCTCTTTTTTTCAGCTTTAACTACACTTGCGGAAACCTCCCGCCCGCTTTGTCCAGACCCCAATGAAAGCCGAATCGTTTTCACCGCGCAGATTGTTGCAGAGCATGACGCTCGGCACGGCTGTGTCGGTCGCCGTCGCGTTGCTCGCGACTGCCGCGACCGTCGCGCCCGCTGACGCCGTCGCCGCCACTGCGAAGACCCACCAGGCCGCCAAGAAAGCCGCTTCCGCTTCGTCCGCGAAGAAGAAGACGGTGAAGGCCGCCTCCGCCAAATCCGCGAACGTCGCATCGGCCGAAGCGCCGCGCGCCACGCGCAAGCGGGCGACGCTCGCGGCCAACGTGCGCGGCCATCACGGCGCGGTGCGCAAGGTCGCGTTCCAGCCGCGCCGCCCGACGGTCGGTCAGGCGTTCGGCCTGCACGACACGCCGGACGCCCTCGCGCTGCGCTCGAGCGTCGCGTACGTCGTCGACCAGAACACCGGCGAGCCGCTGTTCGACAAGAATTCGCACGCCGTCGTGCCGATCGCGTCGATCTCGAAGCTGATGACCGCGATGGTCGTGCTCGACTCGAAGGCGCCGATGACCGACCAGATCGAGGTCACCGACGAAGACCGCGACTACGAGAAGGGCACGGGCTCGCGCCTGTCGGTCGGCTCGGTCCTGTCGCGCGAGGACATGCTGCACATCGCGCTGATGGCATCGGAGAACCGTGCCGCCGCGGCGCTGTCGCGCTATTACCCGGGCGGCCGCCCGGCGTTCATCGCGGCGATGAACGCGAAGGCGAAGTCGCTCGGCATGAACGACACGCACTTCGAGAATTCGACGGGCCTGTCGAGCTCGAACGTGTCGAGCGCGCGCGACCTCGTCAAGATGGTCAACGCCGCATACCAGTATCCGCTGATCCGCCAGTTCTCGACCGACCGTACGTACGACGTGAACACGGGCAAGCGCACGCTGGTCTACAACAGCACGAACGCGCTGATTCGCGGCAATGGCTCGTGGGACATCGGCCTGCAGAAGACGGGCTTCATCAACGAAGCCGGCGAGTGTCTGGTGATGCAGGCGACGATCCACGGCCGCCCGATGGTGATGGTGCTGCTCGATTCGTTCGGCAAGTATTCGCGCTTTGCCGACGCGTCGCGCCTGCGCAACTGGCTCGACGCCGGCGGCGGCGAGCGGCTCACGGCAGCCAATACCCCGAACGGCGGCACCTGATCGCGCTGCGGCGGCCGGCCCGCCGCACCGATGTCCCAAACAACGAAAAAGCCCCGCGATGCAATCGCGGGGCTTTTTCGTTGCAGCCGTCGGCGCGGCGCGGATTACGCCTGCCGCTGCAGTCCTTCCGTCTCTTTCGCGGGCGCCGGGCGGTAGCCGAGCGCCTCGGAGATCGTCAGCGCGGTGCGGCTCAACTGGCCGAGCCACGCGTCCTGCAGGCGATCGGCCGGGGCCGACAGCGACAGGCCGGCCACCAGCTTGCCCGAGTCGTCGTAGATGCCCGCGGCGATACAGCGCACGCCGAGCTCCAGCTCCTCGTTGTCGCGCGCGCACGATTGCTGGCGCACGATGGCCAGCTCGCGCTCGAGCTTCGCGATGTCGGTAATGCTGTTCTGCGTGTGGCCGGACAGCCCGGTGCGCGTCGCATAGGCGCGCACGCGCGCGGTTTCGTCGGCGGCGAGAAACAGCTTGCCGACCGACGTCAGGTGCAGCGGCGCGCGGCCGCCGATCGCGCGGACCACCTGCATCCCCGAGCGCTCCGAGTAGGCGCGCTCGATGTAGACGATTTCGTCGCCTTGGCGCACCGACAGGTTCACCGTCTGGCCGGTGAGGCGATGCAGCTCGCGCATCGGCATCAGCGCGGCGTCGCGTACCGACAGCCGCGCCTTCACCAGGTTGCCGAGCTCGAGCAGCCGCATGCCGAGCCGGTAGGTGCCGGGGTCGGAGCGGTCGACGAGGCGGCAGGTCACCATGTCGTTGAGAATGCGGTGCGCGGTCGACGGATGCAGTTCCGTGCGTTGCGCGAGTTCCTTCAGACTGACGGGGTCGCTGTGCGCGGCGAGCGCGTCCAGCAGCCGCATCATCCGTTCGATCACCTGGATCGAGGTTTTGGAATCCGGGGTGGGTTGGGTCATATCGGCGGAAAAATCGGCGGAGAATCGGTTGACGCATCAAGCGGGTTGCGTCGATTGTATCTCGTATCGTGAAAAAAGCGAACGCCGTTCGAGGAACCCCTCGTTTCCGGCGGGCCGGTTACGGCGTGCGCGCCGGCGTTGGTCTTGCAGGCCAAACGGCGGATAATGAGACCCGTTTTCTCGAAGGAGCACGTATGCGAGTCGGTTTGTTCGTGACCTGTCTGGTCGATCTGATGCGTCCGGAAATCGGTTTTTCGGCGCTGAAACTGATTCGCGAAGCCGGCTACGAGGTGTTCGTGCCGCCTGCGCAAACCTGCTGCGGGCAGCCGGCGTACAACTCCGGCGACCGCGCGCTCGCGCGCGACCTCGCGGAGAAGACGCTGCGCGAGTTCGAGCAGTTCGATTACGTGGTCGCGCCGTCGGGTTCGTGCGGCGGAATGATCCGCGCGCATTACGGCGACCTGTTCCGCGACGATCCCGAACTGATGGCGCGCTACGGGCGACTCCAGCAGAAGGTCTACGAACTCACCGATTTTCTCGCGAACGTCGCGAAGGTCACGCTCGCGCCCGGCGAATTCACCGGCCCCGTCACCTATCACGACTCGTGCTCCGGCCTGCGCGAGCTCGGCGTCAAGGCGCAGCCGCGCGCGCTGCTCGCGCAGCGCGGCGTGGCGATCAACGAGATGAAGGACTGCGAGCACTGCTGCGGATTCGGCGGCACGTTCTCGGTCAAGTACGGCGACATTTCGGCGGCCATCGCGGACGAAAAATGCGCGAACGTGCGCGCGTCCGGCGCCGGCGCGGTCGTGCTCGGCGATCTCGGCTGCATGCTGAACATCGAAGGGCGGTTGCGCCGCACCGGCGACCGCGACACGCGCGTGCTGCACATCGCGCAAGTGCTGGCGGGCGACGTCTGACGCCCGGTTCCGCTCACTTTTTCCCGATCCCGCGATGCAAGTCCAATCGATGCATTTCAAGGCGCGCGCCGGCCAGAAACTCGCCGACCAGCGTCTGCAGCAGAACCTGAAGAAGCTGTCGACGAAATTCGTGTCGGCACGCGCCGACGCGATGACCGCGATCGACTTCCCGGCGACGCGCGCCGCGCTGAAGGCGCGCCGCAACCGGGCGCTCGAGAATCTCGACGTGTGGCTCGAGGCGTTCGAGCGCGAGGCGACGCGGCGCGGCACGACGGTGCTGTACGCCGAAACGACCGCGGACGCCGCGCGGCTCGTCGCCGACATCGCGCGCCGGCACGACGTCAAGAAGGTCATCAAGACGAAGTCGATGGTGTCCGAGGAGATGCGTCTGAACGCGGTGCTCGCCGAGATGGGCGTGCAGTCGATCGAGACGGATCTCGGCGAATACATCCTGCAGATCAACGACAACGAGCCGCCGAGCCACATCATCGCGCCCGTCGTCCACAAGGACAAGGACGAGATCGCCGACCTGTTCGCGCGCACGCATCACCGCGAGCGGCTGACCGAGATCACCGACATGACGCGCGAGGCGCGCGACGTGCTGCGCCCGCACTTCATGTCGGCCGACATGGGCGTGACGGGCGGCAACTTCGTGATCGCCGAGACGGGTTCGGTCGCGGTCGTCACGAACGAAGGCAACGAAGGGATGTGTACGGTGATGCCGCGCGTACACGTCGCGGTGACCGGCATCGAGAAGGTGCTCCCGACGCTCGAGGATCTCGCGACCGCGATGCGCCTGCTGCCGCGTTCGGCCACCGGGCAGAAGACCTCGAACTATTTCTCGCTGCTCACCGGCCCGCGCGGCCCCGGCGACGAGGACGGCCCCGAGCACAACTACGTGGTGCTCGTCGACGGCGGCCGCACGGGGCTGATCGGCGGCGAATTCCAGGAGATGCTGCGCTGCATCCGCTGCGGCGCGTGCATGAACCACTGTCCGGTCTACCAGAAGGTCGGCGGCCACGCGTACGGCTGGGTCTATCCGGGCCCGATGGGCTCGGTGCTGACGCCGAGCTACGTCGGCATCGATCGCGCGCTCGACCTGCCGCAGGCCGCGACGCTGTGCGGCGAATGCGACAGCGTGTGCCCGGCCGGCATCCCGCTGTCGCACCTGCTGCGCACGTTGCGCGAGAAGCAGGTGGAGCGCCATCTGCGGCCGTGGCGCGAGCGCGCGGGGCTCGCCGCGTGGGGCTTCTTCGCGCGGCGCCCGATGTTGTACGCGCTGACGACCAAGCTCGCGGTGCGCATCCTCGAGCGCCTGGGCGGCAGCGGCGGGACGCTGCGCCGCCTGCCGATGATGGGCGGCTGGATGGACACCCGCGACATGCCGACGCCGACCGGCCGCACGTTCCGCGAACTGTACGCCGCGTCGCAAAGCCATCTCGGCTGAGGACTGTTCATCGAGCGACAACAGTGCGTTCGCTATTCGCATATTTATCTTGATAGATGCGGTCTATAGAATCTTGCTTATCGTCACCGAAACCGGGTTTCGGGACATCAGGTCAAGGAGCCGCATCATGAGAAAGACAATATCGATGTACTGGCCGCTGGCAATCGTCGTTCCGCTCGCCGCGGCCGCCTATCTGCACGCAATGAGCGACGAACCGTCGCGGGGCCCGCTCGCCGTGCATCAGGCGTCGGCGGAACTCGCGCGCGCCGTGTCGTTCGGCCTGGTCGACGACGCCGCGAAGCCGATCTCGGGCGCGTCCGGCGACGCGATGCTCGCCGCGCCGAAGGCGCTGTAGGACAGGCGGCCGGCGCTTTGCGCCGCGGCGCGATTTCGTGCGCCTTTGTATAATGGCGCGTTCCTCTCCGACGCGGCTTGCCGCGGCTTTCCGATAGTGCGATGACCCGCGTTGCGATCTGTTTCGTTTGTCTGGGCAATATCTGCCGTTCGCCCACCGCGGAAGGCGTGATGCGTCATCAGATCGACGCGGCCGGGCTGGCTGATCGGATCGCGGTCGATTCGGCCGGCACCGGCGACTGGCACGTCGGCGAGCCGCCCGACACGCGCGCACAGGCGGCCGCCCGCACGCGCGGCTACGATCTTTCGACGTTGCGCGCGCGGCAGGTGAGCGCGGCCGACTTCGAAGCGTTCGACCTGCTGCTCGCGATGGACGAAGCCAATTTCGCGGAACTGCGCCGGCGCTGCCCGCCCCGGCATCGCGACAAGGTGCGGCTGCTGATGGAATTCGCGCCGGGCGCGACCGCCACCGAAGTGGCCGATCCTTACTTCGGCGGCGCACACGGCTTCGAACAGGTGCTCGATCAGGTCGAACACGCCTGCGCGGGCCTGCTCGACACGCTGCGTCGCGACGTCGCACGCTGAAGCGCGACCCGTATTCAGCGTTCTGCGAATACCCTTTCGAAGACATGGATACTTGACTAAAAACGTCAAATATTTATACTTGACCAAAATCGTCAAGATTGCAGTCCCCTAGACACCATGAGACTCACCACCAAAGGCCGTTTCGCCGTCACGGCGATGATTGACTTGGCACTGCGCCAGGAGCAGGGCCCGGTGACGCTTGCAGGCATCAGCCAGCGCCAGCGGATTTCGCTCTCGTATCTCGAACAGTTGTTCGGCAAGCTGCGCAGGCATGAAATCGTCGAATCCGTGCGCGGCCCGGGCGGCGGCTACAACCTCGCGCGCCGCGCGCAGGACGTCACCGTCGCCGACATCATCATCGCGGTCGACGAACCGCTCGACGCGACGCAATGCGGCGGCAAGGGCGCGTGCGACGGCTCGAAGCAGCCCGACGGTCATTGCATGACGCACGAGCTGTGGTCGACGCTGAACCAGAAGATGGTCGAGTACCTCGATTCGGTTTCGCTGCAGGATCTCGTCGATCAGCAGCGCGCCCGCGAGGGCGCGCCGGCCGTGCTGCGCGACCGGCGTACGCCCGAGCCGGCCGCCGCGCCGGCCGAGCCGGTTCGCACGATGCCCCTCGGCCCGAATTCGGTGTTCAACATCGCGAGTTCGTGAGCGTCGTACACCACCGCGCACCCCGCACACCCATAACGCACATAGTCCCTGCACAGAATCCCCGGAGCGACAGATGACCCAACAGACCCTCCACCTGCCCATCTACATGGATTACAGCGCGACGACGCCGGTCGATCCGCGCGTGGTCGACAAGATGGTGCCGTACCTGCGCGAGCGGTTCGGCAACCCGGCGTCGCGCAGCCACGCCTACGGCTGGGACGCGGAGCACGCGGTCGAGGAAGCGCGCGAGCAGGTGGCTGCGCTCGTGAATGCGGACCCGCGCGAGATCATCTGGACGTCGGGCGCCACGGAGTCGGACAACCTCGCGATCAAGGGCGCCGCGCACTTCTACAAGGGCAAGGGCAAGCACATCATCACGGTGAAGACCGAGCACAAGGCCGTGCTCGACACCTGCCGCGAACTCGAGCGCGAGGGCTTCGAGGTCACCTATCTCGACGTGAAGGAAGACGGTCTGCTCGACCTCGACGTGTTCAAGGCCGCGCTGCGCCCGGACACGATCCTCGTGTCGGTGATGCACGTGAACAACGAGATCGGCGTGATCCAGGACATCGCGACGATCGGTGAGATCTGCCGCGAGAAGGGCATCGTGTTCCACGTCGACGCCGCGCAGTCGACCGGCAAGGTCGAGATCGACCTCGCGAAGCTGAAGGTCGACCTGATGTCGTTCTCGGCGCACAAGACCTACGGCCCGAAGGGCATCGGTGCGCTGTACGTGCGCCGCAAGCCGCGCGTGCGCATCGAAGCGCAGATGCACGGCGGCGGCCACGAGCGCGGCATGCGTTCGGGCACGCTGGCGACGCACCAGATCGTCGGCATGGGCGAAGCGTTCCGCATCGCGCGCGAAGAAATGGCGACCGAGAACGAGCGCATCCGGATGCTGCGCGACAAGCTGCTGCGCGGCCTGTCGCAGATCGAGGAAACCTACGTGAACGGCGACATGGAGCACCGTGTGCCGCACAACCTGAACATCAGCTTCAACTTCGTCGAAGGCGAGTCGCTGATCATGGCGATCAAGGACGTCGCGGTGTCGTCGGGCTCGGCGTGCACGTCGGCGTCGCTCGAGCCGTCGTACGTGCTGCGTGCGCTCGGCCGCAACGACGAACTCGCGCACAGCTCGATCCGCTTCACGGTCGGCCGCTTCACGACGGAAGAGGAAGTCGACTTCGTGATCGATCTGCTGAACAGCAAGATCGCGAAGCTGCGCGAGCTGTCGCCGCTCTGGGAAATGCACCAGGAAGGCATCGATCTGTCGACGATCGAATGGGCTGCACACTGAACACCGCATTGCATACATTCGCGCGCGGATTTACGCACGCAGACGTAACGAGTCAAGGAGTCTGAGTCATGTCATACAGCAACAAGGTTCTGGATCACTACGAAAACCCGCGTAACGTCGGTTCGTTCGCGAAAGACGACGACGCGGTCGGCACCGGCATGGTCGGCGCGCCCGCCTGCGGCGACGTGATGAAGCTGCAGATCCGCGTCGGCGCGGACGGCGTGATCGAAGACGCGAAGTTCAAGACCTACGGCTGCGGTTCGGCCATCGCATCGAGCTCGCTCGTGACCGAATGGGTGAAGGGCAAGACGCTCGACGAGGCGCTCTCGATCAAGAACACGCAGATCGCCGAAGAACTGGCGCTGCCGCCGGTGAAGATTCACTGCTCGATCCTCGCGGAAGACGCGATCAAGGCAGCCGTGGCCGACTACAAGAAGCGCCACGACACCAAGGAAGGCGATCAGGCAGCAGCCTGAGCGGCAACGAGCGGCTTGTGAAGGAACCGGGTGCGCGCTGGCCGCGCACCGCGGCAAGGACATCATGGCAATTACACTGACCGAAAAAGCAGCACAGCACGTCCAGAAATACCTCGTCCGGCGCGGCAAGGGTGTTGGCCTGCGGCTTGGCGTTCGCACGACCGGGTGCTCGGGGCTCGCGTACAAGCTCGAGTATGTCGACGAGCTGGCCCCCGAGGATCAGGTGTTCGAGAGCCATGGCGTGAAGGTCGTCGTCGATCCGAAGAGCCTCGCGTACATCGACGGCACCGAGCTCGACTTCGCGCGCGAAGGTCTGAACGAAGGGTTCAAGTTCAACAACCCGAACGTGAAGGACGAGTGCGGGTGCGGCGAATCGTTCCGCGTGTGACGACGCGGGTTTCCGCGCAATGCGGGCAAGAGGCGGCACGAGCCGCCTTTTTAATGTGCGGCGTTCGCCGCGCAACGAACCGGAATTGAACGCGACGATGGTTTCGCTGAAAGACAGCCACTTCGACCTGTTTCACCTGCCGGCGCAATTCGCGCTCGACGACGCGGCGCTCGACGACGCGTATCGCACGGTGCAGACGCAGGTGCATCCGGACCGCTTTGCAGCGGCGGGCGACGCGCAAAAGCGCATCGCGATGCAATGGGCGACCCGTGCGAACGAGGCGTACCGCACGCTGCGCGATCCGCTGCAGCGCGCGAGCTATCTGCTGTCGCTGCGCGGCGTCGACATCGGCGCGGAAAACAACACCGCGATGGAGCCCGCGTTCCTGATGCAGCAGATGGAATGGCGCGAAGGCATCGAGGATGCCGCGGCCGCGCGCAACGTCGACGCGCTCGACGCGCTGCTCGCCGAGCTGCGCGACGAAAAGCGCGTGCGCATCGAGCGCCTCGGCACGCTGCTCGACAGCGGCGCCGACCAGGCTGCCGCCGAGGCCGTACGCCAGTTGATGTTCATCGAACGGGTCGCGTCGGAAGTCGGCGCGCAGATCGAGCGTCTCGAAACTTAACCGCGTGCCTCGCGGCACGCGCAGCAAACGGGCCGAGCGCCCGAACGAACCAAGATGGCTTTACTGCAAATTTCCGAACCGGGCATGGCGCCGGCGCCGCACCAGCGGCGGCTTGCCGTCGGCATCGATCTCGGCACGACGAATTCGCTCGTCGCCGCCGTGCGCAACAGCGTGCCCGAAGTGCTGCCGGACGAAGCGGGCCGCGTCCTGCTGCCGTCGGTGGTGCGCTACCTGGAGAAGGGCGGCCGCCGCATCGGCTACGAAGCGAAGGAGCAGGCCGCGACCGATCCGCGCAACACCATCGTGTCGGTCAAGCGCTTCATGGGCCGCGGCAAGGCCGAGGTCGAAGGCGGGGCGAACGCGCCGTATGAATTCGTCGACGCACCGGGGATGGTGCAGATCCGCACGATCGACGGCGTGAAGAGCCCGGTCGAAGTGTCGGCCGAGATTCTCGCGACGCTGCGCTACCGGGCCGAGGACACGCTCGGCGACGAGCTGGTCGGCGCGGTCATCACGGTGCCCGCGTATTTCGACGACGCGCAGCGCCAGGCGACCAAGGACGCCGCGCGCCTCGCCGGTCTGAACGTGCTGCGCCTGCTGAACGAACCGACCGCGGCCGCGATCGCCTACGGCCTCGACAATGGGTCGGAAGGCCTCTATGCGGTGTACGACCTGGGCGGCGGCACGTTCGACCTGTCGATCCTGAAGCTGACCAAGGGCGTGTTCGAAGTGCTCGCCGCGGGCGGCGATTCCGCGCTCGGCGGCGACGATTTCGATCACGCGCTGTTCGGCCACGTGCTCGCGCAGGCCGGCATCGACGCGCACACGCTCGCGCCCGAGGACGTGCGGCTGCTGCTCGATCGCGTGCGGGTGGTGAAGGAGGCGTTGTCGTCGGCGCCGCACGCGTCGCTCGATGTGACGCTGTCGAGCGGCGCGCATCTCGTGCAGACGATTTCGCACGACACGTTCGCCGCGCTGGTCGAGCCGCTGGTGCAGCGCACGCTGACGCCGACCCGCAAGGCGCTGCGCGACGCGCAGGTGAGCCCGGCCGACATCAAGGGCGTCGTGCTGGTCGGCGGCGCGACGCGCATGCCGGTGATCCGCGCGGCCGTGGAGCAGTTTTTCGGCCAGCCGCCGCTCGTCAACCTCGATCCCGATCAGGTCGTCGCGCTCGGCGCGGCGATTCAGGCCGATCTGCTGGCCGGCAATCGAGGCAACGGCGACGACTGGCTGCTGCTCGATGTGATCCCGCTGTCGCTCGGCGTCGAGACGATGGGCGGGCTCGTCGAGAAGATCATTCCGCGCAATTCGACGATTCCGATCGCGCGCGCGCAGGAATTCACGACCTTCAAGGACGGCCAGACCGCGATGGCGATCCACGTCGTGCAGGGCGAGCGCGAACTCGTCGCCGACTGCCGGTCGCTCGCGCGTTTCGAGCTGCGCGGCATCCCGCCGATGACGGCCGGTGCGGCGCGCATTCGCGTGACCTATCAGGTCGACGCGGACGGCCTGCTGTCGGTGTTCGCGCGTGAACAGCTGTCGGGCGTCGAGGCGTCGGTCGTCGTAAAGCCATCGTACGGCCTCGCCGACGACGATATCGCGAAGATGCTCGAGGACAGCTTCAAGACCGCCGAGATCGACATGCGTGCGCGCGCGCTGCGCGAAGCGCAGGTCGAGGCCGAGCGGATGATCGAGGCGACGCAGGCGGCGCTCGCGGCCGACGGCGAATTGCTCGACGCGGACGAGCGCGAACAGGTCGACGCGCTCGTCGCGGCGCTGCGCACGATCGCTGCGGGCGACGACGCCCACGCGATCGAAACCGCGACCAAGGCGCTCGCCGACGGCACCGACGAATTCGCGGCGCGCCGCATGGACAAGAGCATCAAGCGTGCGCTGTCCGGCCGGCGGCTCGACGAGATCTGAACGAACCGCACCGGCCCGGCGACGGCCGGTGCGATATTGAACCGTGCGGCGCGAGCCGCCGCACCTTGACTGACGGAACCGACATGCCTCAATTGGTGGTGCTGCCTCACGTCGAACTGTGCCCGGACGGCGCGGTGATCGACGCGACGCCCGGCAAGAGTATTTGCGACAACCTGCTCGACAACGGGATCGAGATCGAGCATGCATGCGAGAAGTCGTGCGCATGCACGACCTGTCACGTGGTGATCCGCGAGGGCTTCAACGCGCTCGAGCCGTCCGACGAGGACGAGGACGACCTGCTCGACAAGGCCTGGGGCCTCGAGCCGACGTCGCGTCTGTCGTGCCAGGCGATCGTGACGGAAGATTCGGATCTGGTGGTCGAGATTCCGAAGTACTCGATCAACCACGCGAAGGAAAATCACTGACGCGTCGCCACGGCAGCGCATACGGGAGGGCAGGCGATGAAATGGACCGATTCGCGCGAAATCGCAATCGCGCTGGCAGACAAGCATCCGGACGTCGATCCGCAGCGGATCAACTTCGTCGAGTTGCGCCAATGGGTGATCGAGCTCGACGGCTTCTCGGACGACCCGGCACACTCCGGCGAGAAGATTCTCGAAGCGATCCAGGCGCACTGGATCGACGAGTCCGACTTCGACGACGAAGACTGAGCGTCGTTAAACCGTCGCCCGCCCATGCAAAAAGGCTCGTGAATCCTCACGAGCCTTTTTTCGTTTCAGTGCGACGGCGCGGGTGACCGTGCCGCGTTACGTGCCGACGTTACGCGCCCACCAGCGTACCGTTCTCGATCCGCACGCGCTGGCCCTGGCCGAACGGCGGCGGGTTGTGGTACGTGAACGTGCGGGTCGCGCCGCTTTCCATCTGGACCTCGACCTGATAGTCGGTTTCCGCGCGGACCTGCTTCTCGACCTGGTTGCCGGCCAGGCCGCCGCCGAGCGCGCCGATGATGGTCATCGCGGTGCGGCCGTTGCCGCGGCCGAACTGGTTGCCGAGCAGGCCGCCGGCCGCTGCGCCGCCGACCGCGCCGATCCCCGAGCTCTGGCCCGGCGTACGCGTTTGCGTGATCGCGACGATCGTGCCGCAGCTCTGGCAATAGGCCGGCTGCGCGGGCGCGCCCGACTGCTGCGCATATTGCGGCGGCTGCGGCGCCGGGGCACGGCGGTGGTGCGTGGCCGCCGGGCGCGGAGCCGGCTTCGGCTCGGCCTGCGCGATGGCCTTTTGCTGCTCGGCCTTCTGCTGCGCCGCTTCCTGCTCGGCTTGCGCGGCACGCGCGGCGCTGGCCGCAGCGGCCGTGTCGACGGCCGGCTGCGACGCGATCAGCGCGGCCTGGGTCTGGCCGTTCTGCTCGTTGTTGCTACTGGCCTTCGGGAAGATGCCCGTGATGGCGGCGGTGGCCGCCAGGCTGGCGACGATGACGGCGCCTGCGGCGGTCGCGATCAGCGGGTGCAGGCGTTGCTTTTGCGGCGTGGTCTGATTCTGGTTGTCCATATTCTTCTCCGGTGTCGATTCGGCCGGCAATAGCGCGGCGGCCGGATCCCACGCTCGGGAGCGATCGGACGTGGCGTGCGATGCCGCGTTCCGGTCCCGTGGTCATGCGTGGTGACGCAACAGGAGTGTCGTCGACGCGCGCTGCGCGCACCGTATCAAGGTGTAACCAATTGAAGCAGCGCGTTGGCGGCCGATCTCGGGAAAACCCGAGGCAAGCCGTTGCGGCGAGGAAATAAAACGGGGAGGGAGCGAATGCCGGCGAGCGCCGGCAGGCGGGATTTACGCACGGTTACAAAGCCGCCGCGTGGGCACCGCGCGGCGCGCGGGCGCACACGCGGCGCGGCCGGTCAGTCTTCGCGGCGCAGATGGGGGAACAGCAGCACGTCGCGGATCGTCGGGCTGTCGGTCAGCAGCATCACGAGACGGTCGATGCCGATCCCGCAACCGCCGGTCGGCGGCATCCCGTGTTCGAGCGCGCGGATGTAGTCGGCGTCGAAGAACATCGCTTCCTCGTCGCCCGCGTCCTTTTGCTCGACCTGCTTCTTGAAGCGTGCAGCCTGATCTTCCGGATCGTTCAGCTCCGAGAAGCCGTTTGCGATCTCGCGGCCCGTCATGAACAGCTCGAAGCGCTCGGTGATGCCCGGCACCGTATCGGACGCGCGCGCGAGCGGCGACACTTCGACCGGGTAGTCGATGATGTAGGTCGGCTCCCACAGTTGCGACTCGGCGGTTTCCTCGAACAGCGCGAGCTGCAGCGCGCCGATGCCGGCGTTCAGGAAGGCCGGCTGCGACACGTCGACGCCGAGGCGCTTCAGTTCGGTGCGCAGGAATGCGTCGTCCGACAGCTGGCCGTCGGTGTACTGCGGCGCGTACTTCTGGATCGCCTGCGTGATCGTCAGACGATGGAACGGCTTCGCGAGATCGAGCTCGCGGCCTTGATACTGGATCGTCGCAGTGCCGAGCGCATCGATCGCCGCCTGGCGGATCAGCTGCTCGGTGAAGTCCATCAGCCAGCGGTAGTCGGTGTACGCGGCGTAGAACTCCATCATCGTGAATTCCGGGTTGTGGCGCGGCGACACGCCTTCGTTCCGGAAGTTACGGTTGATCTCGAACACGCGCTCGAAGCCGCCGACGATCAGCCGCTTCAGATACAGCTCCGGCGCGATGCGCAGGAACATCTGCATGTCGAGTGCGTTGTGATGCGTGATGAACGGCTTGGCCGCCGCGCCGCCCGGGATCGGGTGCAGCATCGGCGTTTCGACTTCCATGAAGTCGGCGTTCTCCATGAAGCGGCGGATCGACGAGATCGTCTTGGTGCGCGCGCGGAACGTGTCGCGCGTTTCCGGCGTGACGATCAGGTCGACGTAGCGCTGGCGATAGCGCATTTCCTGGTCGGCGAGGCCGTGGAACTTGTCCGGCAGCGGGCGCAGCGCCTTCGCCAGCAAACGCAGTTCCTTGCACTGCACCGACAGCTCGCCCTTGTTGGTGCGGAACAGCACGCCGCGCGCGGCGACGATGTCGCCGAGGTCCCACTTCTTGAACGCGTCGTAGGTTTCCGCGCCGACGTCGTTCGGCGTCACGAAGAACTGGATCTGGCCCGAACCGTCCTGCACCGTCGCGAAGCTCGCCTTGCCCATCACGCGCTTGAGCATCATGCGGCCGGCGACCGACACCTCGACCGGGTTCGCTTCGAGCGCAGCCTTGTCCGAGTCGGCGTAGGTCGACTGGAGCTTGGCGGCGTGATGCGTCGGCCGGAAATCGTTCGGATACGCGACGCCTTGCTCGCGCAACGCGCGCAGCTTGTCGCGGCGCTCGGCAATGATCTGGTTTTCGTCCGCCGCGACGGCGGGCTGCGTTTGGGTCGGTTCGGTCATGATGGTCGGAATTCGGAATGGGTGCGGCAACGCAAACGGGAAGGGCGGCGCGACCGAGGGGCCGCGCCGCGGCGCTTACACGCCCTGTTTGAGGCTCGCGCTGATGAAGTCGTCGAGATCGCCGTCGAGCACGGCTTTCGTGTTGCTCATTTCGACGTTCGTGCGGAGATCCTTCACGCGGCTCTGGTCGAGCACGTACGAACGGATCTGGTGGCCCCAGCCCACGTCGGTCTTGCTCGATTCGAGCTTGTCCTGCTCGGCCTGGCGCTTGCGCATCTCGGCTTCGTACAGGCGCGACTTCAGCATGGCCATCGCTTCGGCGCGGTTGCGGTGCTGCGAACGGTCGTTCTGGCACTGCACGACGATGCCGGTCGGCATGTGCGTGATCCGCACCGCGGAGTCAGTCTTGTTGATGTGCTGGCCGCCCGCGCCCGAGGCGCGGTAGGTGTCGATGCGCAGGTCGGCCGGGTTCACCTCGACTTCGATCGAGTCGTCGATTTCGGGATACACGAACACCGACGAGAACGACGTGTGGCGGCCGCCCGACGAGTCGAACGGCGACTTGCGCACGAGCCGGTGAATGCCGGTTTCGGTGCGCAGGAAGCCGTACGCGTATTCGCCCGACACCTTGATCGTCGCGTTCTTGATGCCGGCGACGTCGCCGTCGGATTCTTCGAGCACTTCGGCCTTGAAGCCCTTGCGCTCGCAGTAGCGCAGGTACTGGCGCAGCAGCATCGACGCCCAGTCGCACGCCTCGGTGCCGCCGGCGCCGGCCTGGATGTCGATGAAGCAGTTGTTCGGGTCGGCCGGGTTCGAGAACATCCGGCGGAATTCGATGTCGCCGACGCGCGCGGCGAGCTTGTTCGCGTCGTCTTCGGACGCGAGCAGCGTGTCTTCGTCGCCTTCTTCGCGGGCGAGCTCGAACAGGTCGAGCGCGTCGCGCAGGTCGCTATCGAGCGCGGTCAGCGTCGTGACGACGCCTTCGAGCAGCTTCTTCTCGCGGCCGAGCGCCTGGGCGTTCTTCGAATCGTTCCAGACGTTCGGGTCTTCCAGTTCCTTGTTGACTTCGGTCAGACGCGCAGCCTTGGCGTCGTAGTCAAAGATACCCCCGAAGCTCGCCCGCGCGGTTGCGCAGGTCGAGCAGGGAGCTTTCGATCGCGTTGAGACGTTCCGCTTCCATGATCGTTCGCTGTTCTTGCTTCGTAAAAAAGCGGAATTATAGCCGATCGGCGGGGTGTCCCGGTGACGCGGAGTGTGCTTGCATGCGTGCGGCGGCCCGTTGCCGCGCGCCGCACGCGCGGCCGGCGGGATGGCGCGCGGCCGCCGTTCAGCCGGCCGCGTGCTCGACGACGAGCTGCACGCGCGTCACGCCGTTCCACGTGTCGGCGACCAGCCGGTACGCGATCAGCGCGCTCGCCGGCAGCGGCTCGGTGTGGTTGAACCAGATCGCGTTGAAACGCTGCCGGCCGCGCGCCAGCTGCAGCTTCAGGTGCTTTTCCTTCACGAGCGATTGCGACACGACGTCGAACTCGCCGGAGAAAAGTGGGGCCGGAAAGCCCTGGCCCCAGACGGCCTCGTCGAGCAGCCCGACGAACTGCGGCGTGAAATAGGCGTCCTCGAGCTCGCCGTCGGTCTCGATCACGCGCGCCAGCGCGTCGTCGGACAGCCACTCGCGTGCGACGGCCTCGAACGCGGCCGCGAAGCGCGGCACGTTGGCGGTGTCGAGCGTGAGGCCCGCGGCCATCGCATGACCGCCGAATGCGACGATCAGGTCCGGCTCGCGCTTCGAGACGAGGTCGAGCGCGTCGCGCAGATGGAAACCGGCAATCGACCGTCCCGAGCCCTTCACGCGCGTGCCGCTTTCGTCCGCATGCGCGAACGTGAACGACGGGCGGTGGAATTTCTCCTTGAGCCGCCCGGCGACGATGCCGATCACGCCCTGGTGCCATGCGGGGTTGAACAGCGTGATGGTGCACGCGTCGGCGGGATCGACGTCGGCGAGATCGGCGAGCGCCTGCTGCTGCATGCCGGCCTCGATTTCGCGGCGCTCGCGGTTCATCGCGTCGAGCTGCTGCGCGAGCTCCCATGCGCGGCCGATGTCGTCGGTGATCAGGCATTCGATCCCGAGCGACATGTCGGAGAGCCGTCCCGCCGCGTTCAGGCGCGGCCCGACGCCGAAGCCGAGATCGAAGCCCGACGCGGTGCGCGCGTCGCGGCCCGCGGCGCGGAACAGCGCGGCGATGCCCGGCTGCATGCGGCCGTTGCGGATCCGGTGCAGCCCCTGCGCGACCAGCACGCGGTTGTTGCCGTCGAGCCGCACCACGTCGGCGACGGTGCCGAGCGCGACCAGATCGAGCAGCCCGTCGAGGCGCGGCTCCGCGTCCTTGCTGGCGAACGCGCCGCGCCGGCGCAGCTCCGCGCGCAGCGCGAGCAGCACGTAGAACATCACGCCGACGCCGGCGATGTGCTTGCTCGGGAACGCACAGCCCGGCTGGTTCGGGTTGACGATCGCGCGCGCGGCGGGCAGCGCGTCGCCGGGCAGATGGTGGTCGGTCACCAGCACGGCGATGCCGCGCGCGTTCGCGGCTTCGACGCCGGCGACGCTCGCGATCCCGTTGTCGACGGTGATCAGCAGGTCCGGCTTGCGTGCCGCCGCCAGCTCGACGATCTCCGGCGTGAGCCCGTAGCCGTATTCGAAGCGGTTCGGCACGAGGTAGTCGATCTGCGCGCCGAACATGCGCAGGCCGCGCACCGCGACCGCGCAGGCGGTCGCGCCGTCGCAGTCGTAGTCGGCGACGACCAGCAGGCGTCGCCGCTCGGCGATCGCGTCGGCGAGCAGCGCGGCGGCGTCGGCGCAGCCTTTGAGGTCGGTGGGCGGGACGAGGCGTGCGAGCGCGGTCTCGATGTCGGTCGGCGACTGCACGCCGCGCGACGCGTACAGGCGCGCGAGTACGGGGTGCAGGCCGTGGCGCGCGAGCGCGGCGGCGTCGGCGGGGGCGACGGGGCGGGTAACGATGCGGGTCATACGGATGCGGTCATTCGAACAGGGACGCCAGCGCGCGGCGGCGCCAGAACTTGCGCAGGTCGCCGCGCGTCGCGTGCAGCGTGACGGAGCTCGTGTCGCCGCACAGCGTGAATTCGACGCCGGCCAGCTCGCCGTTCTGCAGCGCGGCGAGCGACGGTGCGAACCAGTCGCGCTCGAGCACGGCGAGCGCGTCGTGCCAGCGTGCCCAGTCCTGTTCGATGTACGGCGCGGACAGCGACGGCAGCTCGACGAGCGTCGCACCGGCCGCGGCGGGCAGCGCGCCGAAGGCGCTCGGCACGACGCCGGTCTCGGCCTGCGCGGCGCGCGCGAGGCCCAGTGCCGCGGGCGATGCCGACAGCACGCGCCCGAACGGCTTGCCGACCGGCTTGAGCGTGCCCTGCGCATGGAACCAGATCGAATTGACGGCCGGCAAGCCGCGCGCTTCGCGCGCTTCGTTGACGGGATGCTGGAACCACGCCATCTGGACTTCGTTCTGCAGCTTCATCCACATCCGCGACCGCTCGCCGGTGTGCGCCTCGTGCGGCAGCCAGATCTCGATGTTGCGGCCGCTCGCGCGCAGCGGCGCGGCGCCGGCAAGGCGTGCGAGCTGCTCGCTCGACAGATACCAGCGCGCCGGCTGCGGCGCTTCGAGCCGCACGCCGAGTTCCTCGATCAGCGGCCGCGCGACCGCGAGCAGGGCGGCCGCGTCGCCTTCGTCGAGCGCGAGGCTCGCCGGATCGACGAGCACCAGGTGATCGTGCGCGATTTCGACGTGCACGGGTTCGACGCACGCCCACGCGAGCGCGCCTGGGTCGCCGCCGTCGGCCAGCAGCATGTACGGGGCGAGCGGCGCCTCGTCGGCCGCGTTGCCGTGGGTCGCGCCGAACCGGCGGGCGAGCCAGCGCTCGTGCGGCAGCGTGCGCTGGAAGTCCTCGCCGGCCACGCGCTCGACGACGCTCGCGCGGGCGAGCAACTTTTCGAGCGCGGGACTGTCCAGCGTGTGCAGGGACGAGGCCGCATCGGCCGCCGACGGCAGCGCGAACGGAACGAGAAAATGGAGGCGTCGGTCGTGCATGATGGTGCGCATTGTATGGCAAACTGCGCGCGTGATCGGGCCGGCTCAGGGTTCGAACCGAGGTTCGGGCCGGCGCGATCGGGCCCGATCGCGCGGCGGCTGCCGCCGCGGTCGCGCTTGCGGCGGCCGGCTGGCCGTCGCCGCAGCGCACCGCGCCGGATCGTTGCCCGTCCCCGCCGTCACCCGCAGAACCCGCCGTAACCAGCAGAAAGGATTCGCTTGAAACTTCCGTACGAATGGCAGATCGGCTGGCGCTACACGCGCGCCGGCAAACGCACGACCGGCAACGGCTTCATTTCCTTCATCGCGCTCGTATCGATGCTCGGGATCGCGCTCGGCGTCGCGGCGCTGATCGTCGTGCTGTCCGTGATGAACGGCTTCCAGAAGGAGGTGCGCGACCGCATGCTGTCGGTGCTCGCGCACGTCGAGGTGTTTTCGCCGACCGGCTCGATGCCGGACTGGCAACTCACGGCGCAGGAGGCGCGGCGCAATCCGTCGGTGATCGGCGCGGCGCCGTACGTCGACGCGCAGGCGCTGCTCACGCGCCAGGACGCGGTGAGCGGCGTGATGCTGCGCGGCGTCGAGCCGTCGCTCGAGCCGCAGGTGTCCGACATCGGCAAGGACATGAAGGCCGGCCGCCTCGACGCGCTGGTGCCCGGCCAGTTCGGCATCGTGCTCGGCGATGCGCTCGCCGGCAATCTCGGCGTGACGGTCGGTGACAAGGTCACGCTGGTCGCACCGGAGGGCACGATCACGCCGGCCGGGATGATGCCGCGGCTCAAGCAGTTCACGGTCGTCGGCGTGTTCGAATCGGGCCATTACGAATACGACAGCACGCTCGCGATGATCGACATCCGCGACGCCGAGGCGCTGTTCCGGATGAGCGCGCCGACCGGCGTGCGGCTGCGGCTCAGCGACATGCAGAAGGCGCCGCAGGTCGCGGTCGAGCTGTCGCACACGTTGTCGGGCAGCCTCTACATCCGCGACTGGACGCAGCAGAACAAGACCTGGTTCTCGGCCGTGCAGATCGAGAAGCGGATGATGTTCATCATCCTCACGCTGATCATCGCGGTGGCCGCGTTCAACCTCGTGTCGTCGCTCGTGATGACGGTGACCAACAAGCAGGCCGACATCGCGATCCTGCGCACGCTCGGCGCGCAGCCAGGCTCGATCATGAAGATCTTCGTCGTGCAGGGCGTGACGATCGGCTTCGTCGGCACCGCGTCGGGCGTCGCGCTCGGCTGCCTGATCGCGTGGAGCATTCCGTGGTTGATCCCGATGATCGAGCATCTGTTCGGCGTGCAGTTCCTGCCGCCGTCGGTGTACTTCATCAGCGAGCTGCCGTCCGAACTCGTCGCCGGCGACGTGATCAAGATCGGGCTGATCGCGTTCGTGCTGTCGGCCGTCGCGACGCTGTACCCGAGCTGGCGCGGCGCGAAGGTGAAGCCGGCGGAGGCGCTGCGCTATGAATGACCGCGCGACCGCATTCGCGGATTCACGACAACCCATCAGACAGGATTCGGCTGGTATGCAGGAATACGTGCTTCAGGCGCGCGGGATCACGAAGGCGTTCGTGCAGGGCGGCTTCAACGTGCAGGTGCTCAACAACACCGAGCTGACGGTGCGGCGCGGCGAGAAGCTCGCGGTCGTGGGCGCGTCGGGCTCCGGCAAGAGCACGCTGCTGCACGTGCTGGGCGGCCTCGACGAGCCGAGCGCCGGCGAAGTGTCGCTGCTCGGCAAGCCGTTTACGCAGCTCGCCGAGCGCGAGCGCAACGACCTGCGCAATCGCGCGCTCGGGTTCGTCTACCAGTTCCACCATCTGCTGCCGGAGTTCACGGCGCTGGACAACGTCGCGATGCCGCTGCGCATTCGCCGGATGACCACCGAGGACGCGCGCGCGCAGGCACAGGCGATGCTCGAGCGCGTCGGGCTCGGCCCGCGTGCGAAGCATCGGCCGGGCGAGCTGTCCGGCGGCGAGCGGCAGCGTGTCGCGATCGCGCGCGCGCTGGTGACGAAGCCGGCCTGCGTACTCGCCGACGAACCGACCGGCAACCTCGACGGCGCGACGGCCGACACGGTGTTCAACCTGATGCTCGAATTGTCCGAGACGCTCGAAACCAGCTTCGTGATCGTCACGCACGATCCGGAGCTCGCCGCGCGTTGCGACCGCATCATGCGCTTGCGCGACGGCGTGCTGCACGAGGAGCCGGCGCAGCCGGCGTGAGCGCACGCTCGCGCCGCATGCGCGGCCGGGCGACGCATCGCGACGGAGGAGGGAAGCTAGCCATGTGGATCGATACGCATTGCCATCTCGATGCCGGCGAATTCGATGCCGATCGCGACGCCGTCGCGCAGGCGGCGTGCGCGGCCGGCGTGTCGCGCATCGTGATCCCGAGCGTCGGGCGCGACAATTTCACGACCGTGCGCGAGCTTGCGCAGCGCACGCCGGGCGCCGTCTATGCGCTCGGCATCCACCCGCTGTTCACGCCGCACGCGCGCGACGCGGATCTCGACCGGCTGCGCATGGAGATCGAGGCGAGCGTCGACGATCCGCGCTTCGTCGCGATCGGCGAGATCGGCCTCGACTACTTCGTGCCGGGGCTCGACGAAGAACGGCAGCAATTCTTCTATCAGGGGCAGCTCAGGCTCGCGCGCGAATTCGATCTGCCGGTGCTGTGCCACGTGCGCAAGTCGCAGGATCGCGTGCTGGCCGGGCTGCGCCGTTTCGGCGTGCGGCGCGGCATCGCGCATGCGTTCAACGGCAGCTTCCAGCAGGCCGATGCGTATCTCGCCCAGGGGCTGCATCTCGGTTTCGGCGGCAACGTGACATTCGGGCGCGCGTTGCAGATCCGCCGGCTCGCGGCGCAGCTGCCGCTCGATGCGATCGTCGTCGAGACCGACGCGCCCGACATCGCGCCCGAATGGGCGTACAAGTCGCGCAATACGCCCGACCAGGTGCCGCGCATCGGCGCCGTGCTCGCCGAACTGCGCGGCCTCGACCCCCACGCGCTGTCCCTATCCACAACGGCCAACGCGCTCGCCGCGCTGCCGCGCCTCGCACTTTCGTCCGCATAATCGTCGTCACGTGGTGCGCGCGCCGATGACGGCGGCGCCGGATGGACGAAGGAGGCGCGATGCGCGTGTGGTGGATCGCGTTCGCGCTCGGCGTCGTCGTGCTGCAGCGGCAGGCGGCGTTGCCGGGGGCGGGCGGCTGGGCCGGCGCGGCGATCATGGTGGCCGTATGCGGGGCGGCGTACGTCGGGTCGGCGCGGTGCGCTCGGAGCCGCCCGCTCGTCGCGCTCCGTTGGGTGCTTTGTGCGTGCATCGCGTCTGCAGTCGGCTTCGGCTATGCGGCCGCCCGCGCCGAATGGCGGCTGCGCGATGGGCTGCCCGTCGAGTGGGAAGGGCGGGACATCGTCGTCACGGGCGTGATCCGCGGCTTGCCGGCCATCGACGAAACCGGTGCGCGGCTGCTGCTCGCGGTCGAGTCGAACGATGCGGCGCTGGCCCGCTTCGCGCCGCTGATCCGCTTGTCGTGGCGCAGCTACGGTGAGCCCGCAGCGCGCGGCACGCTGCCCGCGTTGCACGGCGGGCAGCGCTGGCGGCTCGTCGCGCGCATGAAGCGGCCGCATGCGGAGGCCAATCCCGGCGTGCGCGACAGCGAGGCCGCGTGGCTTGCCGCCGGCATTCGCGCGATCGGCTACGTCGTCGCGCCCGAGCGCGCAATCTTGCTCGACGAGCGAGCATCGGGATGGCTTGCGTCGATTGACCGGATGCGCGACACGCTGCGCATGCGCATCGGCGATGCGCTCGGCGACGACGCGCGCCATCGCGGCATCATTACCGCGCTCGCGGTCGGCGATCAAGCCGCGATCGGCGACGACGACTGGCGCGTGCTGCGCAATACCGGCACGAGTCATCTGGTCGCGATCTCGGGGCTGCACGTCGGCTTCGTCGGCGCGCTCGCGGGCGGGATCGCGTCGCTCGTGTGGCGGCGTCTGCGCTGGCGCCGGCGCGCCGTTACGCTGGCGGTGCCGGCGCCTTACGCGGCGTCGCTGGCATCGCTCGCGGCCGCCGGCGGCTATGCGGCGCTGGCCGGCTTCAACGTGCCCGCGCAGCGCGCCTGGTGGATGATCGCAACCGCAGCGGTGGCCTATCTCGCCGGGCGCAGCGCGCCGACATCCGCGGTGTTGTGCGCGGCCCTCGGCGGCGTGCTGCTGGTCGATCCATGGGCCGTGCTGTCGGCTGGCTTCTGGCTGTCGTTCGGAGCGGTCGCCGCGATCCTGCTGACCGTCGCGGGCTGGCGAGCGACGCCGGAAATCGAACGCGCTGACGACGGCGCTGACGACGGCGCTGACGACGGCGCTGGCGACGGCGCTGGCGACGGCAGCAGCGACGCGACGCAGCAGCGTGTTGCGCAGGATCGCCGGCGCGTGCTTCACGCATGGTGCAAGCGTGCAGCGCAGCGGCTCGCGGACGCGACCCGCGTGCAGTACGCGGTGACGATCGGCCTCGCGCCGTTGACCGCCGCGTGGTTCGCGCAGATGTCGGTATCGGGGCCGTTCAGCAACGCATTCGCGATTCCGTGGGTGAGCTCCGTCGTGACGCCGCTCGTGCTGGCCGGCGTCGCGCTGCCGGCGCCGCTCGACGCGTACGCGTTCCGGCTCGCGCATGCGGCGCTCGGACCGATGATGACGCTGCTCCGCCATCTCGCCGACTGGCCGGCCGGCGTGTTCTGGCTGCGCATACCCGACTGGCCGGTGCTCGCGCTCGCGTGCATGGGCGCAGCGTGGGCGCTGATGCCGCGCGGCTGGCCACTGCGCTGGGCCGCGCCGATCACATGGCTGCCGCTCGTCGCGCCGGCCCCCGATGCGCCGCCGCCCGGCGGCTTCCGACTGACCGTGCTCGACGTCGGGCAGGGCGAGTCGGTGCTGGTCGAGACCGCCCGGCGAACGCTGCTGTTCGATGCGGGGCCCGGGCCCGAGTCGACCCATGCCGGCACGCGGATCGTCGTGCCGGCATTGCGCGCACGCGGCATCCGCGTCGTCGATACGCTCGTCCTCAGTCATGGGGACGCCGATCATGCGGGCGGCGCGGCGGCCGTCTATGCCGGCACGGAGGTTCGCCAGCTGCTCGCCGGCATCGTGCCGCAACACCGACTGTGGCGCGATGCGCAGGCGGCCGGCGTCACCGATCGCGTGCCCTGCGCGGCCGGCCAGCGGTGGACCTGGGACGGCGTCGTGTTCACGATGTTGTGGCCGTCCAGCATCGCATCGGGCCGGTCGAACGAGCAGTCATGCGTGCTGCGCATCGACGCGGCCGGCACGTCGGCGCTCTTGACCGGCGACCTCGACGCACGCGCCGAACGCCGGCTCGTCGCCGGCTCGCGCGACGCGCTCGCCGCGCAAATCCTCGTCGTTCCGCACCACGGCAGCCGCACATCGTCGGTCGAGCCTTTCCTCGATTCGGTCGAGCCGCGCGTCGCGGTATTTCCTGTAGGCTATCGCAATCGCTTCGGGCATCCGCACCGCTCGGTCCTTGCCCGCTACGAGGCGCGCGCAATCCCGCTGCCGCGCACCGATCGCGACGGCGCCGTGCGGTTCGACGTCGCGCCGTCGAACGGGGGTTTCACGTTCGAACGGTATCGCGAGGCGCGGCGACGTTACTGGATGGATCGGTGAGCGCCGCACCGAAGCGTCGAGCAAAAACAGGCCGCATCGGGTGCGCCAGCGCCGACGGCGCGGCACGGGGCGCGATAACGATGCGACGCGCGGCGCGTGCCGACACAGGAGACATCTGCATTTGAAGGACATCCTCCACTTCTCGCATGCGAACGGCTTTCCGGCATCGACGTACCGGACCATCTTCGCCGAGCTGGCAGACGATTACGAGCTGCGTTACATCGAGCGCATCGGTCATGACCGCCGCTATCCGGTGACGCGCGACTGGCCGCATCTGGTCGATCAGTTGCTCGACGACATCGGCCGCCGCTACGAGCGCCCGGTGTGGCTCGTCGGCCATTCGCTCGGCGGCTACCTGTCGCTGATGGCCGCGCTGAAGAAACCGCACTGGGTGCGCGGCGTCGTGATGATCGATTCGCCGATCATCGCGGGATGGCGCGCCGGTGCGCTGCGCGCGAGCCAGTGGGCCGGGCTCGACGAGCGGCTGTCGCCGGCGGCCGCGACGCGCAAGCGGCGCACGCACTGGGCGAGCCGCGACGAAGCGTGGCGGCACTTTCGCGAGAAGCCCGCGTTCGCGCGCTGGGACGAGCGCATGCTGTCCGACTACATCGACTACGGCATTCCGCAGGCCGGCGCCGACGGCGCGCGCACGCTCGCGTTCGACCGCCAGGTCGAATACCTGATCTACCGCACGCTGCCGCACACGCTCGGTCCGCGGCTCGCGCACGGCGCGCCGGTGCCGGTCGGCTTTCTCGCCGGCACGCGCTCGCGCGAAGTGCGCCAGGTCGGCCTCGATGCGACGCACCGGGCCGCGCACGGGCGCATCGAGTGGCTCGAGGGCAGCCATCTGTTCCCGATGGAGCGGCCGATCGAGACGGCCCGCGCATTGCAGCGGATGCTGAATTCGCTGAAGGCAGCGGAGGGCGACGGGCCGCGCGATCGCGCGGCGCTCGTGCAGCGGGGCTGACGCGGCGTCCGCTGCGCCGCGCAGCGCAAGGCGCCGCCGCACCGGCCGGCCGGTCGTTTCGCCCGGCCGCGCACGGCTGGCGCGGCACTGCGCGAAAGGGCGCGATCATCACGTCAATTGCTGAGAGAAGGGCGGGCTTTACGGTATAATCCGTTTTTCCCGCGAGCATTCAGCGATGACCAAATATGTTTTCGTCACCGGCGGCGTAGTTTCTTCCCTCGGCAAGGGTATTGCCGCCGCCTCCCTCGCCGCGATCCTCGAATCGCGCGGTCTGAAAGTCACCCTCCTCAAACTCGATCCCTACATCAACGTCGACCCCGGCACGATGAGCCCGTTTCAGCACGGCGAAGTGTTCGTGACGGAAGACGGTGCGGAGACGGACCTCGACCTCGGCCACTATGAGCGCTTCATCAGCACGAAGATGCGCAAGGCCAACAACTTCACGACCGGCCAGATCTACGAATCGGTGATCCGCAAGGAGCGCCGCGGCGATTATCTGGGCAAGACCGTGCAGGTGATCCCGCACATCACGAACGAAATCCAGGCATTCATCGAGCGCGGCGCGGCATCGGCCACCTGCGGCGAGCCGGACGTCGCGATCGTCGAGATCGGCGGCACGGTCGGCGACATCGAATCGCTGCCGTTCCTCGAGGCCGCGCGCCAGATGAGCCTGCGCCTCGGCCGCAACAGCGCATGTTTCGTGCACCTGACGCTCGTGCCGTACGTCGCGACCGCCGGCGAGTTGAAGACGAAGCCGACCCAGCACAGCGTGCAGAAGCTGCGCGAGATCGGCATCCTGCCGCACGTGCTGCTGTGCCGTGCGGACCGCCGCATTCCCGACGACGAGTCGAAGAAGATCTCGATGTTCTCGAACGTGCCGGAAGACGCGGTGATTTCGGTGTGGGATGCCGACAGCATCTACAAGATTCCGCAGATGCTGCACGACCAGGGCCTCGACCGGATCATCTGCGACGAACTGAAGCTGTCGCCGAAGGAAGCCGACCTCAGCATGTGGTCGGAGCTCGTCGAGAAGCTCGAGCATCCGAAGCACGAAGTGACGATCGGCATGGTCGGCAAGTACGTCGATCTGACGGAGTCGTACAAGTCGCTGATCGAGGCGCTGCGCCACGCGTCGCTGCACACGTCGACGAAGGTCAACATCGAGTACATCGACTCCGAAGAGATCGAGTCGAACGGTGTCGACAGCCTGAAGCATCTCGACGCCGTGCTGGTGCCGGGCGGCTTCGGCCGTCGCGGCACGGAAGGCAAGATCGCGGCGATCCGCTATGCGCGCGAGGCGAAAGTGCCGTATCTCGGCATCTGCCTCGGCATGCAGCTCGCGGTGATCGAGTTCGCACGCGACGTCGTCGGCCTGAAGCAGGCGAACAGCACGGAGTTCGATCCGGACACGCCGGAACGCGTGGTCGCGCTGATCACCGAGTGGTACGACCGCGAAGGCAAGGTCGAGACGCGCACCGAGTCGTCCGATCTCGGCGGCACGATGCGGCTCGGCTCGCAACGCTGCCCGATCAAGCCCGGCACGATGGCCGAAGAGATCTACGGCAAGGACGTGAACGAGCGCCATCGCCACCGTTATGAAGTCAATAACCGCTTCGTGCCCCAGCTCGAAGCCGGCGGCCTTATCATCAGCGCCCGTACCCCGAGCGAGGATCTGCCGGAGATGATGGAACTGCCGCGTTCGATGCACCCGTGGTTCGTCGGCGTCCAGTTCCACCCGGAATTCACGTCGACGCCGCGTGACGGTCATCCGCTGTTCAAGTCGTTCGTCGAAGCGGCGCTCGCCAACAAGCAAGCGCGCGGAGCAGAAGCATGAAGCTGTGCGATTTCGAGGTCGGCCTCGACCAGCCCTTCTTCCTGATCGCGGGTACCTGCGTCGTCGAATCGGAGCAGATGACGATCGACACCGCGGGCCGCCTGAAGGAAATCTGCGCGAAGCTGAACGTTCCGTTCATCTACAAGTCGTCCTACGACAAGGCGAACCGCAGCTCGGGCAAGTCGTTTCGCGGCCTCGGAATGGACGAGGGGCTGCGCATCCTCGGCGAGGTGAAGCGCCAGCTCGGCCTGCCGGTGCTGACCGACGTGCATTCGATCGACGAGATCGAGCAGGTCGCGTCGGTCGTCGACGTGCTGCAGACGCCCGCGTTCCTGTGCCGCCAGACCGACTTCATCCACGCGTGCGCGCGCTCGGGCAAGCCGGTCAACATCAAGAAAGGCCAGTTCCTCGCGCCGCACGACATGAAGAACGTGATCGACAAGGCGCGCGACGCCGCACGCGAAGCCGGTCTGTCGGAAGACCGCTTCATGGCGTGCGAGCGCGGCGTCTCGTTCGGCTACAACAACCTCGTGTCCGACATGCGCTCGCTCGCGATCATGCGCGAAACGAATGCGCCGGTCGTGTTCGACGCGACGCACTCGGTGCAGCTGCCGGGCGGGCAGGGCACGAGCTCGGGCGGTCAGCGCGAATTCGTGCCGGTGCTCGCGCGCGCCGCGGTCGCGACGGGTGTCGCCGGCCTGTTCATGGAAACGCATCCGAATCCGGCCGAAGCGAAGTCCGACGGCCCGAACGCGGTGCCGCTGCACCGGATGGGCGCGCTGCTCGAGACGCTCGTCACGCTCGACCAGGCGGTGAAGCGCAATCCGCTGCTGGAAAACGATTTCAACTAAGACCGAATGAACCTTGCGGCGGCTTCGCGCGTCTGTAGCGACAGCAGGTTCGGCACGCGTGCCGTCGCAGCTTGAAGAATCCATCGTCATTCTCAGAGGAAACCCATGAGTGCAATCGTAGATATCATCGGCCGCGAGATTCTGGATTCGCGCGGCAACCCCACCGTCGAATGCGACGTGCTGCTCGAATCGGGCACGATGGGCCGCGCGGCGGTGCCGTCGGGCGCGTCCACCGGCTCGCGCGAAGCGATCGAACTGCGTGACGGCGAAGCCGGCCGCTACAACGGCAAGGGCGTGCTGAAGGCAGTCGAGCACATCAACACCGAAATCTCCGAAGCCATCATGGGCCTCGACGCGTCGGAACAGGCGTTCCTCGACAAGACGCTGCTCGAGCTGGACGGCACCGACAACAAGTCGCGCCTCGGCGCGAACGCGATGCTGGCCGTGTCGATGGCCGTCGCGAAGGCAGCGGCCGAAGAAGCCGGCCTGCCGCTGTACCGCTACTTCGGCGGCTCGGGCGCGATGCAGCTGCCGGTGCCGATGATGAACATCGTGAACGGCGGCGCGCACGCGAACAACAGCCTGGACATCCAGGAATTCATGATCGTGCCGGTCAGCCAGCCGACGTTCCGCGAAGCGCTGCGTTGCGGCGCGGAAGTGTTCCACGCGCTGAAGAAGATCCTGAGCGACCGCGGCATGAGCACGGCAGTCGGCGACGAAGGCGGCTTCGCGCCGAACTTCGGCAGCAACGACGAGTGCCTGTCGACGATCCTGCAGGCGATCGAAAAGGCCGGCTACCGTGCGGGCGAAGACGTGCTGCTCGCGCTCGACTGCGCGGCATCGGAGTTCTACCACGACGGCAAGTACCAGCTCGCGGGCGAAGGCCTGCAACTGTCGTCGGCCGAATTCACCGACTACCTCGCGACGCTGGCCGACAAGTTCCCGATCGTGTCGATCGAGGACGGCATGCACGAAGGCGACTGGGACGGCTGGAAGCTGCTGACCGAGCGCCTCGGCAAGAAGGTCCAGCTGGTCGGCGACGACCTGTTCGTCACGAACACGCGCATCCTGAAGGAAGGCATCGAGAAGGGCATCGCGAACTCGATCCTCATCAAGATCAACCAGATCGGTACGCTGACCGAAACGTTCGCGGCGATCGAAATGGCGAAGCGCGCGGGCTATACGGCCGTGATTTCGCACCGCTCGGGCGAAACGGAAGACTCGACGATCGCGGACATCGCGGTCGGCCTGAACGCCGGTCAGATCAAGACGGGTTCGCTGTCGCGCAGCGATCGCATCTCGAAGTACAACCAGCTGCTGCGTATCGAGGAAGACCTCGGCGACATCGCCAGCTACCCGGGCAAATCGGCTTTCTATAACCTGCGCTAACGCGCTACTATCGGGTTCGTCATCTCGACGCCGCTCTGTGCACATGCGCTGAGCGGCGCTTCTTATATCTGCGTCTCTTACATGCGGCTTGTCACTGTCGTCCTGATTGCCTTGCTGGCGCTCATTCAGTACCCCCTATGGTGGGGACACGGCGGCTGGCTGCGGGTGCACGAACTGCGCCAGCAGCTCGGCGACCAGCTGCAGAAGAACGCGGACGAGAAGCTGCGCAACGAGCGGATCGCCGGTGAGGTGCAGGATCTGCAGAGCGGCACCGCGGCCATCGAGGAGCGTGCGCGCTACGAGATGGGGATGGTGAAGGACGGCGAGGTGTTCGTGCAGTTCGTGTCGCCGAACGCGCCGGCCTTGCCGCTCAACAACACGCCGTCGAGCACGTCGACGCGCGGCGCGGTGTCCTCGGCGCCGGTGCGCGTCGTACCGAATCCGCAGTCGATCGCGCGGCCGTCACGACATCACGGTGGCGAGAAGAAGGGCGCTCATCACTGAGCGCTGCGGGCAGCCGAATCATTGAAAAAGCGCGGGAAATACCGCGCTTTTTTATTTCCCGACGGTTTTCAATCGAAGCCGCCGCCGCGCTCGGGTGTCACCACCACCAGCCCGGATAGCCGTAGGTCACGCCGGTGCCCCACCGGTTTCCCCAGCCGCCGCTCGAATAGCCGCCGTAGAAGTTCACCGGCGGCGGCGTGTAATTCGCCCACGCACGCGCCGCGGCTTCGGCCGCCATCGCTTCGTGCTGTTCGCGCATCGCCTGCCGATCGATCTCGTCGTAGCGCTTGCGCTCGGCGCTCGACAAGGTCGGCGGCTGGCCGCCGGCTGCGCCCGGCTCGGGCAGACGGCTCAGGATCGTCGACGAAGGCGGCTGCACCGCGCAGCCGGCGAGTGCCAGCGTGCCGGCTGCGATGCCGGTCAGAAGGAGCGTGCGGAAGGTTTGATGCATGGGTTTCTCCAGCGGCGCGCCGGACGCGGGCAAGGCCCGCGGCAAGCGGCTTGTGACTGAGGCCGGGCCGGTGATGCGTCGGCGCCGGCCCCGTGTTGCGAGTGCCTCCATTATGCGCCCGCGCCGACGTCGCACTCGCGAGTCGGGACGCGAGGCTGCAGGCTCAGTGGCGCTGTTCGGTCGCGGGCGTGATGCCCGTCCCGAGTTCCGGCGCGGCGAACAGCTGCGCGACGTCGACCGGATCGAATTCGTAGCGCTGGTTGCAGAACTCGCAGTGGATTTCGACGTGGCCGCGCTCGACGATCACGCTGTCGACTTCGTCGCGGCCCAGCATGCGCAGCATCGCACCGACCTTTTCGCGCGAACACGTGCACTGGAAGCGCGTGCCGGCCGGCTCGAAGTGCTGCACGTTCTCCTGCCAGAAGAGGCGCCGGAACACGACCTCCGGCTCGACTTCGAGCAGCTCCTTCGCCGACATCGTGCCGCCGAGCGTACAGACGCGCTCCCACGTGTCGGCGTCGGTCTCGGCATTGCGCGGCACGATGCCGCCGTCGCCCGGCAGCTTCTGCAGCAGCATGCCGACCGCGCGGTCGCGATCGGCCGCGAGCCACAGGCGCGTGTCGAGCTGCTCCGAATGGTGCATGTAGTGCTCGAGCACCTGCGACACCGATTCGAGCGGGCCGTCGACGCCGTTCAGCGGCACGATGCCCTGGTACGGCTGCTGGCCCGGCAGCTTGTCGGCCGGGTCGAGCGTGATCACGCAACGGCCATGGCCGCTCGCGTTGACGAGCGATGCGAACGCCAGGTCGTCGCCGATCGTACTGGCTTCGCCGGCGAACTTGGCCGTGGCGCGCATCGACAGGTCCGAGCTGCACTGGACGACCAGCATCTGGACCGGCCCGTCGCCGAAGATCTGCATGATCAGGGTGCCGTGAAATTTCAGGTTCGCGGACAGCAGCGCACACGCGGCCATCATCTCGCCGAGCACCGTGCGCACCGGGGCGGGGTAGTCACGGCGGGTCAGCACCTCCTGCCAGGTGTTGCGTAGCGACACGATCTCGCCGCGCACGGGTGCCGAATTGAACATGAATTTCTGTAACTGGTCGCTCACTCTGGTTCCTTGAAATCCGCGCGGATCAGCCGATCCGCACGAGTTGCTCCTTGAAATGCGCACGGCGCTCGACGTACGTCTTCGCATTGGCGCGCAACCGCGCGATGTCGTCTGCCGACAGCTCGCGCACGACTTTCGCCGGTGCGCCGAGAATCAGCGAGTTGTCCGGGAACGTCTTGCCTTCCGTCACGACCGCGCCGGCACCGACCAGACAGTTGCGGCCGATCACCGCACCATTCAAGACCACCGCCTGAATCCCGATCAGCGAACCTTCGCCGACCGTGCAGCCGTGCAGCATCGCCTGATGTCCGATCGTCACGTTCTCGGCGATCGTCAGCGGGAAACCGGGGTCCGTATGCAGGACCGCACCTTCCTGGACATTGCTGCCGGCGCCGACGGTGATCGTCTCGTTGTCGCCGCGAATCGTCGCGCCGAACCACACGCTCGCGTTCTGCTCGAGCACGACCTTGCCGATGATGGCCGCCGTATCGGCGACGAACACGCTTTCGTGGATCGTCGGGGCCGTATCGCCCAGTTTGTAGATCGTCACGGAGTCTCCTGGTCTCTTCGATGATGGGCGCCGGTAGAATGACGCGTCTGGCGTGCCGGGCGCGACGCGATGGATGCGGCGCGGCACAAACCTCTATTGTAAACCGTCGCGTGCCGGCGCTCTCGCGCCGTGCATGGACGATTCCCGTTCGATGAGCATCGAGTCTTCCCAATCCGCCACGGCGCCGGTCTGCGTGCGCCGCGCCGCGCTCGACGCGCTGCGCGTATGCGAGCCGGTCGCGAAAGCCGCGCAAGTCGGCGAGCTGCAGCGGGCCTGGCTTGCCGGCCTGGCCGCGATCGCGCCGGCGCTCCGCTTCGACGAACCGGCCGGGCTGCCGGGCCGGCCGGCGCGCCCGCCGCTGGTCGAGCCGCGTCAGCTCGAGCGGCGCAGCATGCGTTCGCCGGCGGGGCGTGCGGTGCTGCTGCACGCGCTCGCCCACATCGAGTTCAATGCGATCAACCTCGCGCTCGACGCCGTATGGCGCTTCGCCGCGATGCCGCAGGCGTTCTACGCGGACTGGCTGAAGGTCGCCGCGGAAGAGGCCCATCATTTCACGCTGCTGTGCGGGCGGCTCGCCGAGTTCGGTCACGCATACGGCGATTTCCCTGCACACAACGGCCTGTGGGAAATGTGCGAGCGGACCCGCGACGACGTGCTCGCGCGGATGGCGCTGGTGCCGCGCACGCTCGAGGCGCGCGGGCTCGACGCGTCGCCGCCGATCCGCGCACGGCTCGTGCAGGCAGGCGACGATGCGTCCGCCGCGATCCTCGACGTGATCCTGCGCGACGAAATCGGTCACGTCGCGATCGGCAATCGCTGGTTTCGGCACCTGTGCGACGAAGCCGGCCGCGATCCGGTCAGCGCGTACCGCGAACTCGCCGTGCAGTACCACGCGCCGCGGCTGCGCGGCCCGTTCAATTTCGAGGCGCGCCGCACGGCGGGCTTCGAGCAGGCGGAACTCGACGAACTGGCCGCACACGACGCAGGAGGCGGCAGCGCAGCGGGTTAGCCGGGCCGCGCGGTCGATGGGGGCGGCGAACGCTGCGAAAAATCGCCGTGATGTCCGTGAGGCCAGCACGCGTCGTCACGACACGCGGCGCGTTCCGTCCCGCGCGGCGGTGGCCGGCGCCGGGCGATACTGGACGCGCCTCTCAGCCCATGCGGTCGTACCGCTAGAGCGCCGCCTCAAGGGCGCCCCGGACAGCGGCACGCCGGAAAACAGGCGCCGTCGCTATAATCGAACGATCATTCTTTTTTGGCGGTTGCAATGGGTATGTCGAGTTCTGTTTCCGATTTCATCACGGTGCGCGGCGTCAAGCTGCATGTGCGGCGCTGGGGCCGGCCCGATGCGCCGACGCTGTTCATGCTGCACGGCTGGATGGACGTCGCGGCGTCGTTCCAGTTCGTCGTCGAGGCGCTGGCGGGCGACTGGCAGGTGATCGCGCCCGATGCGCGCGGCTTCGGCCTGTCCGACTGGCCGGTCGCACGGCAGGGCGGCGGGCATTACTGGTACCACGACTACCTGGGCGACCTCGATGCGCTCGTCGATCACTACGCGCCGACCGGCGAAGTGAATCTGGTCGGGCACAGCATGGGCGCGAACGTCGTCTGCATGTATGCGGGCGTGCGGCCCGAGCGCGTCCGGCGCGTGGTGGACCTCGAAGGCTTCGGGCTCGCGCCGGCGCGCGCCGAACAGGCGCCGCGTCGCCTGCGCAACTGGCTCGACGAGCTGCGCGAGCCGCCGGTCCTGCGTCCTTACGCGTCGCTCGACGACGTGGCGGCCCGGCTGATCAAGACGAATCCGCGCCTCGATCCGCGTCGCGCCGCGTTTCTTGCCGCGCACTGGTCGAAGCACGGCGACGATGGCCAGTACCACCTGCTGGCCGATCCCGCCCACAAGATGGTCGGCCCGCAGCTGTACCGGCTCGACGAGGTAATGGCGATCTGGAAGCAGGTGCGCGCGAAGGTGCTGCACGTCGAGGCCGTCAATTCGCCGACGCTCGCGTATCTCGCCGGCGACATTCCGCTGCCGGAGTTCAAGGCGCGCTTCGCCGCGTTCGCCGACTGGCGCGAGAAGCTCGTCGAGGATGCCGGCCACATGGTCCATCACGACCAGCCGGCGCAGATCGCGGCGCTGATCGAGGCGTTCTGCGCGTGAGCCGGCGGCGTCGGCGGCAGGGCAGGCGGCCAGCGGAATTGCCGCATTGCAGTAGAATGAAGTTTCACCTGCCATACCGACAATGAACGCTGATCTCCACTGCCATTCGAATGTTTCCGACGGGTTGCTGTCGCCTGCCGACGTCGCGCGCCGCGCCCATGCGGGCGGCGTGACCCTGTGGGCGCTGACCGACCACGACGAGCTCGGCGGTCAGGCGGCGGCGCGTCGCGAAGCGGAAGCGCTGGGCATGCGTTACCTGAGCGGCGTCGAGATTTCGGTCACGTGGGCGTCGCGCACGGTGCACATCGTCGGGCTGAACATCGATCCGTCGAACCAGGCGCTCATCGACGGCCTCTATCAAACCCGCCACGGCCGCGCGGCGCGCGCGCGGGCAATCGGCGCGCAGCTCGAGACGCTCGGCATCCCGGGCGCCTACGAAGGCGCGCTGAAGTACGTATCGAACCCCGATCTGATCTCGCGCACCCATTTCGCGCGCTTCCTGGTCGAGAACGGCCACGCCGAATCGCTGACGGACGTGTTCGACCGCCTGCTCGGCGACGGCAAGCCGGGCTTCGTCGCGCATCGCTGGGCCACGCTGTCCGACGCGGTCGCGTGGATTCGCGCGGCCGGCGGCGAGGCCGTGATCGCGCATCCGGGGCGCTACCGCTACACGCCGGTCGAGTTCGACGCCTTCTTCGCGGAATTCATCGATCTCGGCGGCCGCGCGATCGAAGTCATTACGGGCAGCCACACGCCCGATCAATATCGCGAATACGCGGACGTCGCGCGCCGCTTCGGCTTCGAGGCGTCGAGCGGGTCGGATTTCCACGCACCGGGCGAAGGTCGCGTCGAGCTCGGCAGCCTGCCGCCGTTGCCGTCCGACCTGAAACCGGTCTGGGAGCGCTGGCTCTGACGCGGCGCGGCCGCGCGCCGCGCCGTTCGCGCGGCCGCCCGGGCGCGCTCCGACTCCTTCCTCTTTACGTGCCTCCATGTCCCAGTTCTTCAGGATTCATCCCGATAATCCGCAGCCGCGCCTCGTCAAGCAGGCCGCCGACATCGTCAGCAAGGGCGGCGTGATCGCGATGCCGACCGATTCGAGCTACGCGCTCGCGTGCCACCTCGACGACAAGGACGCGGTCGAGCGCGT
Source organism: Burkholderia sp. B10 (assembly GCF_004368385.1). NCBI lineage: Bacteria > Pseudomonadati > Pseudomonadota > Betaproteobacteria > Burkholderiales > Burkholderiaceae > Burkholderia > Burkholderia sp. B10. The sequence goes on from NZ_PQMX01000007.1 coordinate 114,540, forward strand.
GCGCCGGATTCGCGGCCTCGACGAGAAGCAGCATCTGTCGCTGCTCGTGCGCGACCTGTCGGAGCTGGCCAATTTCGCGATGGTCGACAACCGCCAGTACCGGCTGATCAAGTCGGTGACGCCGGGCCCTTACGTGTTCATCCTGCAGGCGACGAAGGAGGTGCCGCGCCGGCTGTCGCACCCGTCGCGCAAGACGATCGGGCTGCGCGTGCCGGATCACGCGATCACGCTCGCGCTGCTCGAATCGCTCGGCCAGCCGCTGCTCGGCACGACGCTGATCCTGCCGCCCGACGACGAGCCGCTCAACGATCCGGAGGACATCCGCGCGCGGCTCGAGAAGCAGGTCGATCTGGTGATCGACGGCGGCGCGTGCCCGCGCGAACCGTCGACCGTGATCGACCTGACGGACGACGCGCCGCAGCTCGTGCGCGCCGGGCGCGGCGCGCTCGAACCGTTCGGGTTGTCGGTCGCGTAAGCGCCATTCATTTTTGCGCGAGCGCGCTTGTTACAATAACGCGATATGGATGCTTCCCTGATACAGACCATCGCCGTCTACGCGCTGCCCGTGATCTTCGCGATCACGCTGCACGAGGCCGCGCACGGCTATGCCGCGCGGCTGCTCGGTGACAACACCGCGTACGTGATGGGGCGCGTGTCGTTCAACCCGATGCGGCACATCGATCCGCTCGGCACGATCGCGATCCCGCTCGCGATGTACGTGCTGACCGGCGGCGCGTTCCTGTTCGGCTATGCGAAGCCGGTGCCGGTATCGTTCGGCAATCTGCGCAATCCGCGCTGGGGCAGCCTGTGGGTGTCGCTCGCGGGGCCGGCCTGCAATTTCGTGCAGGCGCTGCTCTGGGGCATGCTGACCGTCGTGCTGGCCGCCACGGGCGTCGACGAGCCGTTCTTCACGCGGATGACCTATGCGGGCGTCAGCGCGAACCTGGTGCTCGGCGTGCTGAACCTCTTTCCGCTGCCGCCGCTCGACGGCGGCCGCATCCTGGCGGCGCTGCTGCCGCCGAAGCAGTCGATCGCGCTGTCGCGCATCGAGCCGTACGGTTTCATCATCGTGCTGCTGCTGGTCATGACCGGCGTGCTGACGAACTTCTGGCTGCGTCCGCTCGTGAATGCCGCAGCCGGCGTGCTGAGCGCCATCCTGTCCCCCTTCGCCTCGCTTTTCTAACGACAACCATGTTCCCAGATCGTATTTTCTCCGGCATGCGACCCACCGGGTCGCTGCACCTCGGCCACTACCACGGCGTGCTGAAAAACTGGGTGAAGCTGCAGTCCGAGTACCCGTGCTTCTTCTGCGTGGTCGACTGGCATGCGCTGACGACGCACTACGAAACGCCCGAGGTCATCGAGAAGAACGTGTGGGACGTGCTAATCGACTGGCTCGCGTCCGGCATCGATCCGACGCAGGCGACGCTGTTCATCCAGAGCAAGGTCCCCGAGCATGCCGAACTCGCGCTGCTGCTCGGCATGAGCACGCCGCTCGGCTGGCTCGAACGCGTGCCGACCTACAAGGAGCAGATGGAGAAGCTGAAGGACAAGGATCTGTCGACCTACGGCTTCCTCGGTTACCCGGTGCTGATGGCGGCCGACATCCTGCTGTATCGCGGCTCGCTGGTGCCGGTCGGCGAAGACCAGGTGCCGCACGTCGAGATGACGCGCGAGATCGCACGCCGCTTCAACTACCTGTACGGCCGCGAGCCGGGCTTCGAGGAGAAGGCGCTCGAGGCGGCGAAGAAGCTGGGCGGCAAGCGTGCGAAGCTCTATCACGAGCTGCGCAACGCATACCAGCAGGAAGGCGACGACGAGGCGCTCGAGCAGGCGCGCGCGATGTTGCAGGAATCGCAGAGCCTGTCGATGAGCGACCGCGAGCGGCTGTTCGGCTATCTCGAAGGCGCGCGCAAGATCATCCTCGTCGAGCCGCAGGCGCTGCTGACCGAAGCGTCGCGGATGCCGGGCCTCGACGGCCAGAAGATGTCGAAGTCGTACGGCAACACGATCGGCCTGCGCGAGGACGCGGAGACCATCACCAAGAAGGTCCGCACGATGCCGACCGATCCGGCGCGCGTGCGCCGCACCGATCCGGGCGATCCCGACAAGTGCCCGGTGTGGCAACTGCATCAGGTCTATACCGACGCCACCACGCACGAGTGGGTGCAGAACGGCTGCCGTTCGGCCGGCATCGGCTGTCTCGACTGCAAGCAGCCGGTCGTCGAAGGCATCCTGCGCGAACAGCAGCCGATGCTCGAGCGTGCACAGAAGTACATGGACGATCCGTCGCTGCTGCGCGCAATCGTCGCGGACGGTTGCGACAAGGCGCGCAAGCACGCGGTCGAGACGATGCGCGACGTGCGCGAGGCAATGGGCCTGTCGTACACCTGAGTCGAGCGCATGCGCGAACCCATCATCGCGGCCGCCGGCTGCCACGTCGCCGCGACCGAGCCGTCAGGCTGGGTCGCGCGCTGGTCGCATCTGGCGCCGGCGGGCGACGCGGTGCTCGACGTCGCCGCGGGCGGCGGCCGCCACGCGCGCTGGTTCGCGTCGCGCGGGCACGCCGTCGTCGCGCTCGATCGCGATGCTGCCGCGCTCGCGGCGCTGCGCACGATTCCCGGCGTGGACGTGCGCGAAGCCGATCTCGAAGGCGCGCCGTGGCCATTGCCGGCCGGCGCGTCGTTTGCCGCGGTGGTCGTCACCCATTACCTGCACCGGCCGCTCTGGCCCCATCTGGTCGATGCGGTGGCGCCGGGCGGCGTGCTGATCTACGAAACCTTCGCGCAAGGAAACGAAACGGTCGGCAAGCCGTCCAATCCGGCATTCCTGCTCGCGCCGGGCGAGTTGCTGGACGCCGTGCGCGGGCATCTGCGGGTGGTCGCGTACGAGGACGGATTCGTCGCCGGGCCGCGCGCCGCGTTCGTTCAGCGCATCTGCGCGGTGCGCGAGCGCGCACCCGCGACGGCAGGGGCGGGAATTCCACGTTACGAACTGCGCGGCTAATCCGCTACAATCTCAACGTTTACCGGTACATCAATCAATCGCGTTTCATGGCTAACGGCACCCAAGACGGCATTCAAATCCGCGGCAGCATCCCCGCGATCGTCACCCCGATGCTCGAAGACGGCAGTCTCGATCTGCCGGCGTTCCGCAAACTGATCGACTGGCACATCGAGGAAGGTACCGATGCGCTGGTCGTGGTCGGCACGAGCGGCGAGTCGGCAACGCTCAACGTCGAAGAACACGTGCTGATGATCCGCACGGCGGTCGAGCATGCGGCCAAACGCATCCCGATCATCGCGGGCGCGGGCGGCAATTCGACCGCGGAGGCGATCGAGCTGACCAAGCAGGCGAAGGCGGTCGGCGCCGACGCGACGCTGCAGGTCGTGCCGTACTACAACAAGCCGACGCAGGAAGGGATGTACCGGCACTTCAAGGCGATCGCCGAAGCGGTCGACCTGCCGGTGATCCTGTACAACGTGCCGGGCCGCACGGTCGCGGACATGGCGCACGACACGACGCTGCGCCTCGCGCAGGTGCCCGGCATCATCGGCATCAAGGAAGCGACGGGCAACATCGACCGTGCCGCCCACCTGATCAAGGCCGCGCCGAAGGATTTCGCGATCTACAGCGGCGACGACCCGACCGCGATCGCGCTGATGCTGCTCGGCGGCCACGGCAACATCTCGGTGACGGCGAACGTCGCGCCGCGTGCGATGAGCGACCTGTGCCGCGCGGCGCTGGCCGGCGACGTGGCGACGGCGCGCACGCTGCACATGAAGCTGCTGTCGCTGCACAAGAACCTGTTCATCGAAGCGAACCCGATTCCGGTGAAATGGGCGCTGCAGGCGATGGGCAAGATGCAGGGCGGCATCCGCCTGCCGCTCACGCCGCTCGACGAGCGCTGCCACGACGCCGTGCGTTCGGCCCTCGTCGAGGCCGGCATCCTCGCCTGATGCGCGGGCGGCCGCGTCCTGCGGCCGCCGGCTCGACCCCTCATCAACCCGCACCGGCCGGCTCCGTCCGGCGCCGCTCCTGACGAGCGTTCTAGCAAGACGAAGGATTTCATGAAACGTTTCGCCTTTTCCTCACGCGCCATCCAGGTCTCGGTGATGACGCTGGCGCTGGGTGCGCTCGCCGGCTGCGATACGCTGAACGATTATCTGGCTCCCGACCGGGTCAACTACAAGAACACGGGCTCGGCGCCGCCGCTCGCGGTACCGAGCGACCTGAAGCCGGTGCCGACCACGCAGCAGTTCGTCGCGCCGCCGAGCAATGCGGGCCTCGGCACGCTGCCGCCGCGGGCGCAGACGGCCGCCGGCAATGCGACCGATGGCGTCCCGAGCGCGCAGGACCCGCTCGGCATGCACATCGAGCGCGACGGCGACCGCCGCTGGCTCGTCGTCGACGGCCGCACGCCCGAGCAGCTGTGGCCGATCCTGAAGGAGTTCTGGCAGGAGAACGGGTTCTCGCTGAAGACCGATGCGCCGTCGACGGGCATCATGGCCACCGATTGGGCCGAGAATCGCGCCAACATCCCGGACGACTGGTTCCGCCGCACGATCGGCAAGGTCATCGACTTCGCATATTCGTCGGGCACGCGCGATCGCTTCCGGACGCTCGTGAACCGCACGCCGGACGGCAACACCGACATCTCGATCACGCATAGCGCGATGGAAGAAATGATGGTCGGCCCGCAGGGCGGCACGTCGTCGCGCTGGGAAGAGCGGCCGCGCAATCCGGTGCTCGAGGCCGTGTTCCTGTCGAAGCTGATGCAGAAGTTCGGCCTCACCGACGCGCAGGCGAAGCAGCTGCTCGCCGACGCGCATCCGGCCACCGCGCCGGCTCAGGTCCGCGACACGAGCGGCGGCGCCGCGACGCTGCAACTCGCCGAATCGTTCGATCGCGCATGGCTGCGCGTGGGTCTGGCACTCGACCGGACCAACTTCGCCGTCGACAACCGCGACCGCGAGAAGGGCCTGTACACGGTTCGTTACGCGAACACGATGGAAGAGCTGAAGCGCGACGGCCTGTTCGGCAAGCTGTTCTACGGCGGCCCGTCGGCAGCCAAGCCCGGCAAGGAATATCTGGTCAACGTGCGTGCGCAGGGCAACGGCGGCACGCAGGTCGCGGTGGTCGACGCGAACGGCCAGATCGACAATTCGTCGGACGCGCAGCGGATCATTTCGCTGTTGCACGCGCAACTGAACTAAGCGCGTGCGCTTCGCGAGCCTTGGTAGCGGCAGCGAAGGCAACGCGCTGGTCGTCGAAGTCGCGAGCGGCACGACGACCACGCGCGTGCTGCTCGACTGCGGTTTTTCTGCGAAGGAGGTCGAGCGCCGCCTCGGCCGCCTGAATCTCGGCGTCGACGATCTCGATGCGATTCTGATCACCCACGAGCACAGCGACCACGTCGGCAGCGCGTTGACGCTGGCGCGGCGCGCTTCGCTGCCGCTCTACATGAGCTGGGGCACGGCGCGCGCGGTGGGCGCGGACGAGGCCGATGTCGATCTGCACGTGCTGTGGGGCGACGAGACGGCCGCCATCCGCGATCTGGCCGTGATCCCCTATACGGTGCCGCACGACGCGCGCGAGCCGCTCCAGTTCGTCTTTATGGACGGTAGCCGCCGGCTCGGCGTGCTGACCGACGTCGGGATGGCCACGCCGCACATCACGACCGTGCTGAGCGGCTGCGACGCGCTGGTGCTCGAATCGAACCACGATACGGCGATGCTCGCCGGAAGCCGCTATCCGCAGTCGCTGAAGGCGCGGATCGGCGGCAGTCACGGCCATCTGAGCAACGACGCGGCGGCCGGCATTCTCGCCTCGCTCGAACGCAGCCGGCTGCGGCATCTGGTGGCCGCGCATCTGAGCCAGCAGAACAACCGCCCCGAGCTGGCCCGCCAGGCGTTTGCGAGCGTGCTGGGCACCGATGGCGACGAGGTGGTCGTGGCGACGCAGGACGCGGGTTTCGACTGGCTGGCGCTCGACTGAGCGAGTGGGGGATAGCGCAAGGCGGCGGAGCGGGAGAGCAGAAGCGGCGCGCGTCAGCGCCCGGGCCGAATGGCCTTCGATGCGGTGCGCGATGCGCGCAAACCGCAGGCATAAAAAAACCGGCCCATCGGGCCGGTTTTTTTTTCAGCTGACGCTGAGGCTTACTGGCTTGCGCCCGAAGCCGGAGCTGCCGAAGCAGCCGATGCCGGCGCAGCAGCAGCTGCGTCGCTTGCAGCAGCCGAAGCCGACGAAGCTGCAGCCGAAGCGTCGCTCGCAGCACCAGCAACTGCCGAAGCAGCCGACGAAGCAGCAGCAGCGGCGTCGCTAGCAGCCGACGAAGCAGCTTGATCAGCGCTCTTGTTGCAAGCAGCCAGTGCAACAGCAGCCAACAGGGAAGCTACGAGGAGGGATTTCTTCATGATCACGTCCTTTTATGGTTAAAGGTAAGCAACAGCGCGAAACAATACCGGTAATGTGCTCCAACACCGACCTGGGCCGCTGGTGGAGACGCACTTCTAGAGCGTGAATCTTCCCTACGGCTTGGGCGGAAATTATATGCACTTTCCTATCGACCGTCGACAAATGCGGGGTCAATACGTTGTCTTTCCCATACAAAATTTGATCTGCATGGGCATACGGGGTAGTCCACTAAATCCGGCTTCCGACCCGTATCCAGCCCGCACAATACCACTCGTGCAGTAAGGCTGTCATTGAGGGAACCCGGGATAGTGTTACAAACCGTTTCGCCTCCATGTGGCGCAGATTGGCCAGTTCGGGCAGCCATTCGCCGGCTTGCTCGAGCGGTTCCTCTTCGCCATTAATGAAGTACGAGCGCGCGTTATACATCAATGTGGCCCTTCTGTCGAGAGATACGCCGCGACGGGCAGCCTGCTTGACGAATGCCGCCTCCGACAGCGGGCGTGCCGGCGGCTCGAATACCACGTTGGATTTGGGCTCGCTCAGATAGCAGCCGAGGAATTCGGCGACGTCGCGCTTGCGCCAGCGAATCGCGTTGACGATCTCGGCGACGCGTTCGACCATCGCGGGCGGCAGCTCGGCCGGCGTGTCCACGGCCGGTTGCTTCGGGTCGCGGTACAGTTCGTCGCCGCGCGCGTCGCGCAGGCCGCCGCGTTCGGCGAGGTAGTACAGGAATTGCGCGCCGAGTTCGCCGGCCGACGGTGCCCGGAATCCGATCGAGCAGGTCATGCATTCGCCTTCGGCCACGCCGTCGTGTGCGATGTGCGGCGGCAGGTACAGCATGTCGCCCGGCTCCAGCACCCATTCGTCGCTCGGCTCGAAATGCTCGAGGATCTTCAGCGGCACGTCCGGCAGCAGCGACAGGTCCTTCTGCGCGCCGATGCGCCAGCGGCGTCGGCCTTCGACCTGCAGCAGGAACACGTCGTACGAGTCGAAGTGCGGGCCGACACCGCCGCCGTCCGTCGCGTACGAAATCATCAGGTCGTCGAGCCGGGCGTCCGGAATGAAACGGAAGCGGTCGAGCAGGGCGCGCGCTGCGTCGACGTGCAGGTCGAGCCCCTGCACGAGCAGCGACCACGTCTTGCGCGATACGGCCGGCAGCGCGCCCGGTTCGAACGGCCCGTGCGCGAGTTGCCACTTGTTACGAAAATGCGTGATCAGACGCGATTCGGCGTCATAGTCTGCAGCCAGGTCGAACAGCGCATCGCGCGTGAGCGGCGGCTTCACGCCGGGAATCGCCTGGCGGATCAGCAGCGGTTTTTTCTGCCAGTAGCGGCGCATGAACTGCGCCGGCGTGAGACCGCCGAGCAGCGGTGTGGGAAGATCGGAAGGCGGCGCGCCGAATGGGGCGGCAGCGGCTTCCCGCGGTTCGGCTGGAGACCGGTTGCGCATCGTATAATGACAGTTGTAATTGGGAGAATTGGATGAAAATCGCAAAAAACACCGTCGTGTCGGTCGCTTACAAGCTGTCGGATGCGCAAGGCAATCTGATCGAGGAAAGCGACGAGCCGATGGTCTATCTGCACGGCGGCTATGATGGCACGTTCCCCAAGATCGAGGAACAGCTCGACGGCCAGGAGCCCGGCTACCAGGCGCAGGTTCAGCTCGAGCCGCAGGACGCGTTCGGCGACTACGATCCCGAACTCGTGAAGGTCGAGCCGCGCGATCGTTTTCCCGAACCGCTCGAAATCGGCATGCAGTTTGAAGGCACGCCGGAGGACGCCGACGAGGAAGTGGATTCGCTGATCTACACGGTCACCGACATCGCCGAAGACAAGGTCGTGCTCGACGGCAATCATCCGCTCGCCGGCATGGCGCTGCGCTTCGCACTCACCGTCAAGGACGTTCGCGAAGCGACCGAGGACGAGATCGAGCATGAGCACGCGCATGGCGCGGAAGGCCTCGAGATCGTCGACGAAGACGAGGACGAAGAGGAAGACGGCGACACGCCGTCAGGGCGCACCCTGCACTGAGCTGGCAGGCTGGCCGGACGCCGGCCCTGAAGCAGGGGGCGGCACCGGCCACGACGCGCCGGCCGGCGTCGTGCCGTCGCCCTGCAGCGGCGGCGCGACCGACGACGCATCGGGCAATGCCGGCAACGCGGGAATCTCGGGCATCTGCGGCAGCGGCACGTCGTTGCGCGGTGCGGCCGGCAGTGCAGGCGGAACCGGCACGTCTTTCGGCACGTCCTGCAGGCTCACGCTGAAGACGGTCTGCCGGGCCGGCGACACATTGACCTTCACCCACTGATGCGCCGGATGGCGCGGGCCGAACGCGACGCGCGTCACGTTGCCGATCAGTGCGCCATCGTCCGCATGCAGCGGGCGATCGATCAGAAAACCGTTCGCGAGCGGCTCGCCGCTCGCGTGCATCACGAGGATCGGGCCGCGGAATGTCGCGGCCGCCTTCACCAGCGCCCGTTTCAGTTCCCGAAAGCCGTCGCGTGCGCGCGGCCGGTTGAAGCGCAGCCACGCAAAGCGTTCGGCGCGTTCATAGCGATCGAACTGCGGGTCGCCTTCGAAGATCACCACCATCGCGCGCGCTTCGCGCCGCTTCGCGAATTCGGCCGCATGGTCGAGCCAGAAACCGTTCGCGATCACACGATCCTCGAATTCGCCGTTGCGGCCGCCGGCCGTCAGGAAATGGTTGTTCGGCGCCGGCGCGTTCAGCGCGACGTAGACGACGTCGTCGCGGATCCAGCGCGCGTTTTCGCGATATGGCCGGAACCGTGCGACTTCGCTTTCGCGCGTGATCGGCAGCGCGCCGGGATCGGGCAGCGCGGTGTCGGCAAGCAAGGTCTGCCGCAGGAAATCCAGCCGTTCGACGGGATCGTAACCGCCGCCGGCCGCGGTGCCGCACGTGACCCAGTCGTGGTTGCCGGGAATGAACACCAGAGGCACGCGCGTCGCGCTCAGGATTGCACCGCGCTGCGCATACAGCGAATCGCGGCACGCTTCCTTCGCGCCCTTGATGTCGCCCGCATAGACTACGAACGCGACGCTGCGTTCGCGTGCGATCGCTTCGAACAGCCGTTGCGCGGCCGGTTCGTCGGCCGGCACGTCGATCACGCTCGACACGACCGCGAACGAGTAGGGCGCCGCACCGCGTTTGGGCGTGGCCGCCAACGCGCCGGCCGTGGCGAGCGTGAGCGCCGCCACAGTCAGCGCGGCGGCAAGGCCGGCGCGCCGGCCCCGTGCAACGCGTTTATGCGTGCCCGTCGGCATCGTGCGAGCGGACGAGCGTCCGCAGTTCATACAGCAAGTCGAGCGCTTCGCGCGGCTTCAGGTCGTCGGGATCGATGTCGCGCAGCCGGTCGAGCGCCGGATGCGTGGCGTCGGACGGCGCCGGCGCGTCGGCGCATTCGACATCGTCGGCCGCCGCGGGCGGGGCGCTGAACAGGTCGAGCTGCGGCGTATGCTGGGCGGCCGACTGCTGCTCGAGATACGCGAGATGCTTGCGGGCCGCGCGGATCACCGGCGCCGGCACGCCCGCGAGCTGGGCGACCTGCAGCCCGTAGCTCTGGTTCGCCGGCCCCTCGTTGACCGCATGCAGGAACACGATGCCGTGGCCGTGCTCGACGGCCGACAGGTGGACGTTCGCCGCCTGCGGGAATTCGCTCGGCAGTTGCGTCAGCTCGAAGTAGTGCGTCGCGAACAGCGTGTAGCAGCCGTTCTGCGCCAGCAGATGACGCGCGATCGCCCATGCGAGTGCGAGGCCGTCGAACGTCGACGTGCCGCGCCCGATTTCATCCATCAGCACGAGACTTTGCGGCGTCGCGTCGTTGAGGATCGCCGCGGCTTCGGTCATCTCGACCATGAACGTCGAGCGGCCGCCCGCGAGGTCGTCGGCCGCGCCGATCCGCGTGAAGATGCGGTCGATCGGCCCGAAGCACGCCGACTTCGCCGGCACGTAGCTGCCGACGTACGCCATCAGCGCGATCAGCGCCGTCTGCCGCATGAACGTCGACTTACCGCCCATGTTCGGGCCGGTGATCAGCAGCAGCTTGCGATCGGCGCCGAACCGGCAGTCGTTCGCGATGAATTGCTCGACCTGCGCTTCGACGACCGGATGGCGGCCCTGCTCGATCTCGATGCCGATGTCGTCGGTGAAGGTGGGCGCAACCCAGTCGAGCGTGCGCGCACGTTCGGCGAAGGCCGCGAGCACGTCGAGCTCCGCGAGCGCCGACGCGACGCGCTGGCATTCGGGGATGAACGGCAGCAGCGCCTGCAGCACGCCGTCGTACAGCGCGCGCTCGCGAGCCAACGCGCGCTCCTGCGCGGACAGCGCCTTGTCTTCGAAGGTCTTCAGCTCGGGCGTGATGTAGCGCTCGGCGTTCTTCAGCGTCTGGCGGCGGCGATAGTCGTCGGGCACCTTGTCGGTCTGGCCGCGCGTGACCTCGATGTAGAAGCCGTGCACCTTGTTGTATTCGACGCGCAGGTTCGCGATGCCCGTGCGTGCGCGCTCGCGCGCTTCGAGGTCGATCAGGAACTGACCGCAGTTCTCGGAGATGTCGCGCAGTTCGTCGAGCTCCGCATCGTAGCCGCGCGCGATCACGCCGCCGTCGCGCACCATCGCGGCCGGCTCGGGCGCGATCGCGCTCGTCAGCAGGTCGAGGCATTCGGCGGGCGGCGCGAGCGCCGCGTCGACACGGGTGAGCGCATCGGCGTTCGCGACGATCGCGCTGATGCGCTCGCGCAGTGCCGGCAGGGCGGCGAACGTGTCGCGCAGGCTAGACAGATCACGCGGCCGTGCGGACAACAGCGCGAGACGCCCGGTGATCCGTTCGACGTCGGCGATCTGGCGCAGCGCGCTGCGCAGTGCGTCGAGGTTTGCGTCGGCGGGCGCATCGAGCAGCGCGCCGATCGCTTGCTGGCGTGACTGCGCGGCGACCGATGCGCGCGGCGGGTGGTGCAGCCAGTGACGCAGCAGGCGGCTGCCCATCGTCGTGCAGCAGGTGTCGAGCAGCGAATACAGCGTCGGCGATTCGGTGCCGCGCAGCGTTTCGGTCAGCTCGAGGTTGCGGCGCGTCGCCGGATCGAGGCCGATGTATTCGGTTTCGCTTTCGACCTTCAGGCTGCGCACGTGCCGTAGCTGCTGGCCCTGCGTAGCTGCCGCATACAGCAGCAGCGCGCCGGCTGCGCCGCATGCGCTCGTCAGCGAATGGGCGCCGAAGCCGTCGAGGCCGGCAACGTCGAGCTGGTCGCACAGGCGCTGCGTGCCCGACGCGATGTCGAAGTGCCACGCCGGCACGCGCTTGACCGCGCCTGCGCCGGCCGGCACGGCGTCGGTCGCGCCGTCTGCGGTGAGAATTTCGGCCGGGCGGATGCGCTCGAGTGCCGCGCCGAGCTGGTCGGGTTCGATTTCGGCGAGCCGCAGCGCGCCGCTGGCGAGATTCAGCCACGCGAGGCCGATATTGACCGCGACGCCGCGCTTGTTGTGGCCGGTGCACATCGCCAGCAAATAGACGTCGTTCTTGTCCGACAGCAACGCCGCGTCGGTCAGCGTGCCGGGCGTGACGACGCGCACGACCTTGCGCTCGACCGGGCCCTTCGAGGTGGCCGGATCGCCGATCTGCTCGCAGATCGCGACCGATTCGCCCATCTTCACGAGCTTCGCCAGATACTGTTCGACCGCGTGGTGCGGGACGCCGGCCATCTTGATCGGGTTGCCCGCCGATGCGCCGCGCTGGGTAAGCGTCAGGTCGAGCAGACGCGCGGCTTTCTCGGCGTCTTCGAAGAACAGCTCGTAGAAGTCGCCCATCCGGTAGAAGACGAGCGTGTCCGGGTGGTCGGCCTTGATGCGTAAGTACTGCTGCATCATCGGGGTGTGGCCAGCAAAGGCCTCGGGCGACAGCGTGGTCATAGATCCGGCGTAAAGTTGTTGCTTGGGTTGCCCGAGTTTACCAGCGGCCCCGACCGACAAGCGCGAAGTTCGCCGTTCGGCCAGTTGCGCGCGTTCAGAGCGGGACGCTTCCGGTCTGTCGACATCGCGCCCGATCGCATACGATTCCACGGCGTGAACAACCGGGGAGGAGATCGGCGATGGAAGTCTTTTGGACGTTGAAGAGCATCCCTGAACTGGCGAATCTGCCTGCGCGCGACAGGCGCGTCAACTGGCGACGCGCGTATTTTCGTAGCTGGCGCCATTGGCAGACATGGGCCGGTTTGCTCGCGTGCGCTCTATGCGCGGCACTTGGGGCCGGGCTCAGTGCAAGGGCGGGGCATCCGGTCGTGGGAGCGGTTGTCGGAGGCGCCGTGGGCGGATTCGTCTTCGGGCAAGCTGTGGTCCGTGTCGCGCGCGCCCATTACAGAAACGTGCTACTCGGTCTTGACGATTAGCAGGATGATCGCTGCGGTGGCTTCTTTACGTAAGGTCGCCGACGATCGCCGTAACGACGCCCGCATGACCGTTCGCTTGCCGCTTGACCGAGTGTCGTGCGTATCGACCGGCGATGGCCGACCGTCGAAAGCGCGAGCGCGGCGGTTCGCGTAACCGGCGCACGACGCACTCTCACGGAACGCGAACGTTCTGGAGCAGGGCCGCGACGGCATGACGATCGGCTCGGCGCCGCAGCCATCGCGCGCCGAGCCTGCCGCCGACGTCAGGACGCCTGCTTCGACATCAGATCGAGCGCCAGCGCCTGCGCGACTTCGATCCCGTCGATGGCCGCCGAGTAGATGCCGCCCGCATACCCGGCGCCTTCACCGGCCGGATACAGACCTTCGACGTTCACGCTCTGGTAATCGTCCTTGCGCCGAATGCGGATCGGCGACGACGTGCGCGTCTCCACGCCGGTGAGCACCGCATCGTGCATCGCGAAGCCGGCGATCTTTTTGTCGATCTGCGGCAGCGCTTCCCGAATCGCTTCGATCACGTAGTCGGGCAGCGCGGTGCTGAGATTGGTCGGCCGCACGCCCGGCTTGTACGACGGCACGACGGAGCCGAGCGACGTCGACGGCCGGCCCGCGATGAAATCGCCGACCAGCTGGCCCGGTGCGCTGTAATCGCCGCCGCCGAGCTCGAACGCGCGTTCCTCCCATTTGCGCTGGAACGCGATGCCCGCGAGCGGGCCGCCCGGATAGTCTTCCGGCGTGATGCCGACGACGATCCCCGCGTTCGCGTTGCGCTCGGCGCGCGAATACTGGCTCATGCCGTTGGTGACCACGCGGCCGGGCTCGGAGGTCGCCGCGACGACCGTGCCGCCCGGGCACATGCAGAAGCTGTACACCGCGCGCCCGTTGCTGCAGTGGTGGACCACCTTGTAATCGGCCGCGCCGAGCTGCTTGTGGCCCGCGAACTTGCCGAACCGGCTGCGGTCGATCAAGCCCTGCGGATGCTCGATCCGGAAGCCGAGCGAGAACGGCTTCGCCTCGATGAACACGCCGCGATCGTGCAGCATCTGGAACGTGTCGCGCGCGCTGTGGCCGACGGCCAGCACCACGTGATCGCAGCGCAGCGTTTCGCCGTTCGACAGCTTCAGCGCGCGAACCTTGCCCTGCTCGATGTCGATGTCCTCGACGCGGGTTTCGAAGCGCACTTCGCCGCCCAGCGCGTGGATCGTCGCGCGCATCTTTTCCACCATGCTGACGAGGCGGAACGTGCCGATGTGCGGCCGGCTCAGATACAGGATGTCCTCCGGCGCGCCGGCCTTGACGAACTCGTCGAGCACCTTGCGGCCGTAGTGATGCGGATCCTTGATCTGGCTGTACAGCTTGCCGTCGGAGAACGTGCCGGCGCCGCCTTCGCCGAACTGCACGTTGGACTCGGGATTGAGGACGCTCTTGCGCCACAGTCCGAACGTGTCCTTGGTGCGCTCGCGCACGGCTTTGCCGCGTTCGAGGATGATCGGGCGAAAGCCCATCTGCGCGAGGATCAGCCCGGCAAAGAGCCCGCACGGCCCCATCCCGATCACCACCGGGCGCAGGAAGTTGCCGTGCTCGGGCGCCTTCGTCACGAAGTGGTACGTCATGTCGGGCGTGACGCCGCAATGCGGCGTGCCGGCGAGTCGCGGCAGCACGGCCGCTTCGTCCTTGACCTCGACATCGACGATGTAGGTGAGCTTGATGTCGGCGCGCTTGCGCGCATCGTGCGCACGGCGGAACACCGTGTAGCGCAGAAGCCCGTCTGCCGGCACGCCGAGCTCGTCGAGGCGCGCGCGGATGGCGGCCTCGAGAGCGCTCTCGGGGTGGTCGAGCGGGAGTTTGATTTCGCTTAGCCGTAACATGAGTATTCGGATACGGTCGCCACGAAGCCGTGGCGGTGTTGAAACAGGCGAGAGCCGGCGCGCAGGCGAGGCGGTGGCGCGAAAAGCCGCGCCGTGCGGGCGCGGCCCGAGCTTACTCCGCTGCCGGGTGCATGCGGCTGTAGCGGTTCAGGATCGGGATCATCTGCGCGTAGATCTTCGGGTTCGCGGCGACGATCTCGTGGCGATGCAGGAAGTCCGCGTCGCCCGTGTAGTTGCCCACGAGACCGCCGGCCTCGGTGATCAGCAGGCTGCCCGCCGCCATGTCCCACACGTTGATGCCCTGCTCGAAGAACGCGTCGAGACGGCCGGCCGCGACGTTCGCGAGGTCGAGTGCGGCTGCGCCCGGGCGGCGCAGGCCCGTGCACGCTTGCGTCATTTCGGTGAACAGGCGCGCATACGCGTCGAGGCCGTCCTTCTCGCGGAACGGGAAGCCCGTGCCGACCAGCGCGTCGGCGAGGCGGTCGCGCCGGCCGACGCGAATGCGGCGGTCGTTCAGGTACGCGCCGCGGCCGCGGGTGGCCGTGAACAGGTCGTTGCGGTTCGGATCGTAGACGACGGCCTGCGTGACGACGCCCTTGTGCTCGAGCGCGATCGACACGCAGTAGTACGGGAAGCCGTGGATGAAGTTGGTGGTGCCGTCGAGCGGATCGATGATCCACTTGAACTCGGATTCGTTCTCCGATTCGCCCGATTCTTCCGCGAGGATCGCGTGGTCGGGGTAGGCGGTCTTCAGCGTCTCGATGATCGCCTCTTCGGCGGCCTTGTCCACTTCGGTGACGAAGTCGTTCTGCTGCTTCTTGCGGATCTCGATGAGGTCGAGATCGAGGGACGCACGATTGATGATCTGTCCGGCGCGGCGCGCAGCCTTGACAGCAATGTTGAGCATGGGATGCATGAGCCTGGATCCTGTAGCCGGCGGCACGGGCCGCCACGAAGTGGAACACACCGCCCGGAGCGGCGCAAACGTGCCGGGCGACATGAGACGCGAATTGACAAAGAGCGGGGTACGACCGCGGCGCACGGGATGCGACGCGTAAGCGCATGATTTTAGCCGATTTTCGCGCATTTCGGTGCGCCGCGATGCGGGGAAACCCCCACTAGCCATCCGGACGAGTGGGTTTGCCGGGGCGATGGCGATACCATACGGCCATTCCGATGAACCGAGTCGTATCGAGTGGAAACTCCGCAGAACCCCGCCATGCCGTCCGAACCGGACGCAGCCTCGTCCCTGCCGCCGTCCGGCGGTTTCACCTCCACCCGCTTCGTGCTCGTCGAGCCGAGCCATCCCGGCAACGTCGGGGCGGCCGCCCGCGCGCTGAAGACGATGGGTTTCTCGCGGCTCGTGCTGGTCGCGCCGCGCGTGCCGCACGTCCAGAGCGACCCCGAAGCGATCGCGATGGCGAGCGGCGCGGACGACGTCCTCGCCGGCGCGCACGTGGTGCCTACGCTCGGCGACGCGTTGTCGGGCGTGCACTGGTCGATCGCGCTGACCGCCCGCACGCGCGAGTACGGCCCGCCGCGGCTCGCGCCGCGCGCGGCGGCCGCGCAAGCGCGCGCGCAGGTCGGCGCCGGCGACATCGCGCTCGTATTCGGCAACGAGCGCACCGGCCTCGCCAACGAGCACGTCGAGCAGTGCAGCGCGCTCGCGCACATCCCGGCGAATCCGGCCTACAGCTCGCTGAATCTCGCGCAGGCGATCCAGGTGCTCGCCTATGAACTGCGCGTCGCGTTCCTGGAGCACGGCGGCGCGCAGTCGCAGCCGGTGCAGGCCGAGGTCGGCACGCTCGCGCAGAGCGACGAGATCGAACGAATGTATGGCCACCTCGAGCGCGCGCTGATCGCGCTCGATTTTCTCGATCCGCGCAATCCGAAGAAGCTGATGCCGCGGTTGCGACGCCTGTTCGCGCGCACCGGTCTCGAGCGCGAGGAGGTCAACATTCTGCGCGGCGTCGCGAAGCATATCCTGCTGAAGACGGGCGCCCCGGACGGCGATGCGTGAGCCGCCGTCGCACGCGCCGCGCACGAATACCCGTGCCGGCGGCGGGGTGAACGCCCGCCCGCGTGCGACCGTATGCGAGTGGCCCTACAATCGCCGAACGTCATAAGCAAAGAACCCGGCGCGATAACGGCCGGGCATGGCCGGCGGGCGCGCCGGCCTTTCCAGCCCACACCAGATCATGTTCACTAGACTGCGCGAAGACGTTGCGACGATTCGCGAGCGGGACCCCGCCGCTCGCAGTGCCTGGGAAGTGCTCACCTGTTATCCGGGGCTGCACGCGCTCGTGCTGCATCGGTTCGCGCATGCCTGCTGGCGCGCGAAACGCTACTGGCTCGCGCGGTTCGCGTCGCAGCTCGGTCGCTTCTTGACGGGGATCGAAATCCATCCGGGCGCGACGCTCGGCCGGCGCGTGTTCATCGATCACGGGATGGGCGTCGTGATCGGCGAGACCGCGATCGTCGGCGACGACTGCACGATCTACCAGGGCGTGACGCTCGGCGGCACGTCGCTCACGCGCGGCGCGAAGCGCCATCCGACGCTCGAGGCCGGCGTGATCGTCGGCGCGGGGGCGAAGGTGCTCGGCGGGTTCACGGTCGGTGCGGGCGCGAAGATCGGTTCGAACGCGGTCGTCGTGAAGCCGGTGCCGGCGGGCGGCACCGCGGTCGGCAACCCGGCGCGCATCGTGATGCCGGCGCAACCGAAGCCGCAGCCCGAACGCGCGGCGTTCTGCGCGTACGGGATCACGCCGAACGCGGACGACCCGATGTCGCTCGCGATACACGGCCTGATCGATCATGCGGCGAAGGAAAGCCGACGCGTCGACGAGATCGTCGCCGCGCTCGAGCAGCTCGGCACCCATCTGGAAACGCTACAGGGCGCGGACGCAGCGCGTCTCGATCTGCGCCGCCTGTCGGCCGTGCTGGAGGGGAAGTCGGTCGAGCGTCAAACGTGACGCGACCCGCGCGGGCGGCGAGCCCGCGATAGCCGTATCGCTTGGCCGGTCGATCGGTCGGTCGAGGTCAGCGGAGGTCAGTCGAGCGGCATCGCGTGGATGCCTTCGGCATCGACGCGCAGATAGCCGCCGCGCGGCATGCCGTGATCGAGATCCCAGTCGGGCAGCACCCAGCGAATGCCGCCGGGCTCGGTGTGACGCGCGGGGCGATGCGTGTGGCCGTGAATGATCACGCTCGCGCTGCCTTTGCGGAACAGCGTGGCCACGCCGTCACGCGTGACGTCGTAGGCCGCTGAAACCGGGCGCATCCGGCCCGCTTCGCTGTTCGAGCGCATGCGTTGCGCGAGCGCGCGGCGCCAGCGAAACGGCCACGCGAGGAACAGCGCCTGCGCGACGCGATTGCGCGCGAAGCGCCTGAAGATCTGATAACGACGGTCGGCCGTGCATTGCGCGTCGCCGTGGGCCAGCACGATGCGTCGACCGAACGCCGTGATCAGCGCCGGGTCGGGCAGCAGCATCGCGCCGGCCGCCTTCATGAAGCGCCGGCCGAGCAGGAAATCGCGGTTGCCGTGCATCACGTAGAGCGCGATGCCGCGCTCGGAGAACGTGTGCATCAGTGCGGCCATGCGCGCCGCGAACGGATCGTCGTCGAGCACGTCGTCGCCGATCCAGTATTCGAACAGGTCGCCGAGGATGAACACCGAGTCGGCGCTGTCGGCGGTGTATTTCACGAAATGCTCGAACGCGGCGACCGTCTTCGGGATCGCGTCGCTCAGGTGCAGATCGGACAGGAACAGGAACGGGCGTGCGGCGTGCGCGTATTCGCGCTCACCCGGCACGCCCGCGGAGACGCTTCGCGGCGGACTCTCCTGCAGCATCGAAGTGCCTCCGTAGCAACCGTGCGTCAGACCACCACGGCCTTTTCGATCACGACGTCGTCGGCCGGCACGTCCTGGTGGAAGCCAGCGTTGCCCGTCTTCACGGCCTTGATCTTGTCGACCACGTCCTGGCCTTCGACGACCTTGCCGAACACCGCGTAGCCCCAGCCCTGCGGCGTCGGCGACGAGTGGTTCAGGAAGTCGTTGTCGTTCACGTTGATGAAGAACTGCGCGGTGGCCGAATGCGGATCGTTGGTGCGCGCCATCGCGATCGTGTACGTGTCGTTCTTCAGGCCGTTGTTCGCTTCGTTGTCGATCGGCGCGTCGGTCGGCTTTTGCTTCAGGCCCGGCTCGAAGCCGCCGCCCTGGATCATGAAGCCGTTGATCACGCGGTGGAACACCGTGCCGTCATAGTGGCCCTTCTTCACGTAGTTCAGGAAGTTCTCGACCGTCTTCGGTGCCTTCGCGGCGTCCAGCTCGAGCTTGATCACGCCGTGGTTCGTATGCAGTTCAACCATGATGAATTCCTTCGGTATGGCGGTTTAAATGGCACGCGGCCGGTCGTGCGACGCGGCCGCGTGTGGCGCCGGACGTGCCGGCAGGTGCTTATTTCGAGACGACGCTGGCCGATTCGATCACGACCGGCTGGGCCGGCACGTCCTGCATCGGGCCGCGCGAGGTCGTGGCCACGCCTTCGATCTTCTTCACGACGTCGAGGCCGGACACGACCTTGCCGAACACGGCATAGCCGTTGCCGTCCGGGTTCGGGTAGTCGAGGCCGCTGTTGTCGACGGTATTGATGAAGAACTGCGCGGTGGCCGAATTCGGATCGCTGGTGCGCGCCATCGCGATCGTGCCCGTCAGGTTCTTCAGACCATTGCGGCTTTCCAGCGGGATCGGCGCACGCGTCGGCTTTTCCTCGAAGTTGGTCTTGTAGCCGCCGCCCTGGATCATGAAGCCCTTGATCACGCGATGGAAGATCGTGCCGTTGTACTGGCCGGCCTTCACGTAATCGAGGAAGTTGGCGACCGTTTTCGGCGCCTTCTCCGGGTAGAGCTCGACGCGAATGTCGCCCTGCGAGGTCTTCAGCTGCACGACGGGGTGCGCGGTAGCCGATTGCGCGAAAGCAGGCGCGGTCGCGAGAAGGGCGGCGCCGCCAAGCGCCAGCAACAGACGTTTCATTGCGATCCTCAGATGGGGAGGGAAGGGAGGCCGCGCCGCTTACTGCGACGGCGCGACGTACGGAGCGGCCAGCGCGCCGGACGGACCGTTGAACTGGAACGTCGGCGACAGCGGCAGCGTGGTGGTGCTCACGTTCGCGGCGGCGCGCTCGGTGTACGCGCGTGTGGACGGCGTGACCGCGCGTGCGTTGCCCGCCGTTTTCGGCGGCGTGACGATCTTCTGCAGATCGGCAAGGCGCTGCGCGGTTGCGCCGCTCGTGCGGCCGAGTGATTGCGCGCGCTTGTACGATTCGGCGGCGAGACGCAGGTACAGGTCGCCGAGGTTCTCGTACGCGAGCGAGTAGCTCGGGTTCGATTGCGTCGCTGTGACGAGCGCGCTGCGCGCTTCGTCGTAGCGGCCGTGCTTCGCGTACAGCGCCGCGAGGTTGTTGTACGGTTCGGGCAGTTCGGGGTACGCCTGCGTGATCGCGACGAACTGCTGGATCGCGTCGTCGTCGCGGTTCAGGCGTGCGAGCACCGTGCCGCGCTTGAACTGCGCCTGCACGTCGTGCGGATTCGCCGCAATGCGCGCATCGAGCTGCGCGAGCGCCTGTTGCCACTGCTTGCCGGAGATCGACGCGTCGATTTCGGGCGTGCCGTCGGCGATGGCGGGCGCTCTTTGCGCATGGGCTGCCGGGGCTGCGAAAAGCGTCAGCGCGACGCCCATGATGGCGGTTGCAACGAGGGTCGCAGCGCTCGGCGCGCGGCCGCGATGAGGTTTCATAGGCGTAAATCGGAATGTTATACTCCGAGCCATTCTAACAAAACGTCTGCGCGTTCCGGCGAGCGGCAGACAGTCTTTCTTTGCCTCTCGTGGCCGTCACCGCTGTGCTTGCAGCCTGACCGCCCCATGTGATATCGAGGACGTCCGGCGTCATGCCGCGGCAGGTGGTCCGTCCGTTTCGCATGCAGGGCGAGCTTCGCCAGGGCGGTTTCCTTCGGCTCACGGTTCATCTCTATGGAATCACTGCGCATCTACAACACGCTCGCGCGTGACAAGCAAGTTTTCGTGCCGCGCCAGCCCGGCGAAGTGCGAATGTACGTATGCGGGATCACCGTCTACGACTATTGTCACGTGGGCCACGCGCGCATGCTGGTCGTGTTCGACCTCGTCCAGCGCTGGCTGCGTGCGATCGGCTACCGGGTCACGTACGTGCGCAACATCACCGACGTCGACGACAAGATCATCCGCCGCGCGGTCGAGAACGGCGAGTCGATCAAGTCGCTGACCGACCGCTTCATCGGCGCGATGCACGACGATGAAGCGGCGCTCGGCATCCAGCGGCCCGACATCGAGCCGCGCGCGACGCAGTTCATTCCGCAGATGCTCGGGATGATCGAGCAGCTCGAGGCGAACGGCTACGCGTATCAGGCGAGCGACGGCGACGTCAATTATTCGGTCCGCAAGTTCGCGAACTACGGGAAGCTGTCCGGCAAGTCGCTCGACGATCTGCGCGCGGGCGAACGCGTGGCGGCCAACGACGCGAAGGAAGATCCGCTCGATTTCGTGTTGTGGAAGCGCGCGAAAGCTGAGGACCCCGAAGGCGCATCGTGGGCATCGAAATACGGGATGGGCCGGCCGGGCTGGCACATCGAGTGCTCCGCGATGGGCTGCACGTTGCTCGGCGAGCATTTCGACATCCACGGCGGCGGGCAGGATCTGCAATTCCCGCACCACGAGAACGAGATTGCGCAGAGCGAAGGCGCGACCGGTCAGACGTTCGTCAATTACTGGATGCACAACGGCTTCGTGCAGGTCGACAACGAGAAGATGTCGAAATCGCTCGGCAACTTCTTCACGATCCGCGAAGTGCTCGAGCGGTACGACGCCGAGGTCATGCGCTTCTTCATCGTGCGCACGCACTACCGGTCGCCGCTGAACTACAGCGACGTGCACCTCGACGATGCGCGCGCGTCGCTCACGCGTCTGTATACGGCGCTGAAGGACGTCGAGCCCGATGCGCTCGCGCTCGACTGGAACGAGCCTTACGCGCAGCGGTTCGCGGCCGCGATGAACGACGACATCAATACGCCGGTGGCGGTGGCGACGTTGTTCGAGCTCGCGGGCGAGGTCAACCGCACGCGCGATGCATCGCTCGCGCGGCAACTGAAACAACTGGCGGGCCTGCTGGGCCTGCTCGGCCGCGAGCCGCGCGCGTTCCTGCAGCAGGGCGCCGGCTCCGCGCAGGCGGGCGCGCTCGCAGCCGACGAAATCGAAGCGAGGATCGCCGCGCGCGTCGCGGCGAAACAAGCGAAGGACTATGCCGAAGCGGACCGGATTCGGGCGGAATTGCTCGAGGCCGGCATCGCACTTGAAGACAAACCGGGCGGATCGACCGAATGGCGTCGCGTATGAGCGCGGCGCGTTCCACTGATCGATCCGTCGGGTAGGAGGCAAGATGGCAACGGCCAGAAAAGCGCCGGTCAGGCGTGCGACTCCGCTCGCCGCGCGTCCGGCAGCCAAGCGCGGCTCGGCGGCGAAGTCGGACGCGACGCGCGCCGTGCTGAACGGCGCGCTCAACGGTCATGCGAAGCCGGTGCGCGCGAAAGGCGTCGACCCGGCTCAGCCGGAAACCACGTCGGCGGCTACCGACACGGCTCGCAAGGTGCGCGCATCCGACGATGCGGGCAGCGCCGACGTCGTGCGTCCCGCATACTGGGACAAGGCATGCGCCGATCTCGTCAAGCGCGACCGCATTCTGAAGAAGCTGATCCCGAAGTTCGGCCCGGCGCATCTCGTGAAGCGCGGCGAGCCGTTCGTCACGCTCGCGCGCTCGGTCGTCGGCCAGCAGATTTCGGTGCCGTCGGCGCAGGCGCTGTGGGCGCGCATCGAGGATGCGTGTCCGAAGCTCGCGCCGCAACCGGTGATCCGGCTCGGCGCGGACAAGCTGATCGCGTGCGGCCTGTCGAAGCGCAAGACCGAATACATTCTCGATCTCGCGCAGCACTTCGTGTCGGGCGCGCTGCATGTCGACAAATGGACGTCGATGGACGACGAGGACGTGATCGCGGAACTCACGCAGATCCGCGGCATCAGCCGCTGGACGGCCGAGATGTTCCTGATTTTCAACCTGTCGCGTCCGGATGTCCTGCCGCTCGACGATCCTGGCCTGATCCGTGCGATTAGCGTCAACTACTTCAGCGGAGAGCCCGTCACGCGCAGCGAAGCGCGCGAAGTCGCCGCCAACTGGGAGCCGTGGCGTACCGTCGCGACCTGGTACATGTGGCGCAGCCTCGACGTGCCCGATGGCGACGTCGATTGACGCCTATCAGGTTTTAAACATCAATAGTTGAGAACCGGTTTTGCGCATCGCCCGCGCGGGTAGAATACGCGCTGCCGCAAGACCCAAGGATTCGAACACATGAAGACCACGTTTCTGGATTTCGAACAGCCGATCGCCGAACTCGAGGCCAAGATCGAAGAACTGCGGTTCGTGCAGGACGACTCGGCTGTCGATATTTCGGAAGAAATCGAGCGGTTGTCGAAGAAGAGCCAGCAACTGACGAAGGATCTGTACGCGAACCTGTCGCCGTGGCAGGTCTCGCAGATCGCGCGACATCCGCAGCGTCCGTACACGCTCGACTACGTTGCCGAACTGTTCACCGATTTCCACGAATTGCACGGCGACCGCGCATACGCGGACGACGTTTCGATCGTCGGCGGTCTCGCCCGCTTCGGCGGTCATCCGTGCATGGTGATCGGCCACCAGAAGGGGCGCGACACGAAGGAACGTGCGGCGCGCAACTTCGGGATGCCGCGTCCGGAAGGCTATCGCAAGGCCGAACGGCTGATGCGGCTCGCCGAGAAGTTCGGGCTGCCGATCTTCACGTTCGTCGACACGCCGGGCGCGTACCCGGGCATCGGCGCGGAAGAGCGCGGCCAGTCCGAGGCGATCGGCCGCAACCTGTACGTGATGGCCGAGCTGAAGACGCCGATCATCACGACGGTGATCGGCGAGGGCGGTTCGGGCGGCGCGCTCGCGATCGCCGTGGGCGATACCGTGATGATGCTGCAGTTCTCGACCTATTCGGTGATCTCGCCGGAAGGCTGCGCGTCGATCCTGTGGAAGAGCGCGGCGAAGGCGCCTGAGGCGGCGGAAGCGCTGGGCTTGACCGCACATCGACTGAAGGCGCTCGGCCTAATCGACAAGATCATCAACGAGCCGCTCGGCGGCGCGCACCGCGATCCTAAGGGCATGGCCGCGTTGCTGCGCCGTGCGCTCGCCGATTCGCTGCGCCAGTTCCAGGGCATGAGCATCGACGCGCTGCGCGAGCGCCGCTTCGAGCGCCTGATGGCCTACGGCAAGTTCAAGGAAACCACACCCGGCGCATGACCGGCGTGTTCACATCGCGCGCCGTCCGGCGCGCGTCCCTCACGTGATTCCTCCAACCGAATTCCGCGCCGACCGCGTCGTCCTCGATGCGGTCGGCGCGGCGCTTTCCGGGCTGCCGGCCGATGCGCGCATCGCCATCGCATACAGCGGCGGCCTCGACTCGACGGTGCTGCTCGACGCGGCTGTGCGCGTCGCCGGTGCCGCTCGCTGCGTCGCGCTGCACGTGCATCACGGGCTGAGCGCGAACGCCGACGCCTGGGTCGCATACGCGCAGGCGACCGCGGAGCGGCTCGGGGTCACGTTCGAATCGGAGCGGGTCGACGTCCCGCGCGACAGCGGCCTCGGCATCGAGGCGACGGCGCGCGAGCGCCGCTATGCGGCGCTCGACGCGATGTGCGAGCGTCACGGCGTCGCCGCGCTCTGGATTGCGCAGCACGCCGACGATCAGGCCGAGACGGTGTTGCTGCAATTGTTGCGCGGTGCGGGAATCGCCGGCCTGGCCGCGATGGCGCCGCGCTACCGTCCTGACGGCGCGAGCGTCGAGCGCGTGCGGCCGCTGCTGCGACTGTTGCGCGCGCAACTGGAGCGCTATGCGGCGCAGCGCGAGCTCGCGTGGATCGACGACGAATCGAATGCCGACACGCGCTATGCGCGCAATGCGTTGCGGCTCGACGTGCTGCCGGCGCTCGCCGTGCATTTCCCCGGTTTTCGCGACGCGCTCGGCCGCGCGGCCCAGCATGCGGCCGCCGCGCAGCGCCTGCTCGACGACCTCGCCGAGCTCGATTTCGCGGGCGCGGCGCGCGACGACGGCCGCGCCTTGTCGCGCGACGCGCTGATCGCGTTCGACGACACGCGCGGCGCGAACCTGCTGCGTTACTGGATGCGCACGCTCGGGTTGCCGGGCGCGTCGGCGGGCAGGCTGGCAAACATGATGCGGCAGCTTCGCGATGCGCACGACGCGCATGCGCTGCGGGTCGATCACGCGGGCCAGTGCCTGCGGCTCTATCGCGATGCGGTGTATTGGGAGCTGGCCGACAGCGCGGAGCCGCCGGACGACGGCACCGGCACGCCGCATCCCGACTCGTCGCTCGTGTGGAACGGCGACGAGGTGTGGCATCTGCCGGCATGGCGCGGCACGTTCGTGTTCGCCGCGGCGGAGGCGGGCAGCGACGGCGCGGTTCCGGAGGCGCTGCTGCGCAGCGCGGCGCTCGTCGCGCGCGCACGGAGCGGCGGCGAGCGGCTGCGTACGTCGCCGGGCGGCCCCGGTCGGACGCTGAAGAACCTGTTCCAGGAGCGCGGCGTGCCGGCGTGGCAGCGCGACGTGCCGCTGCTGTATGCCGGCGAGCGGCTCGTGTACGTGCCGCGGCTCGGCATCAATCATGGCGACGGGTTGGCGGCCGACGGCCGCTGGCGCCGCATCGAATGGCGGCCCGACCTGCTGATCGCTTAGCGGCGGCTCGCTGGCGGCGGTGATCGCGCGCCGGTTTTCACCATTTGGTAAACAGCGCCGGAACGCTTGCCAAACGGGCGGGGCGGCTTGTCAAGCGGGCCTCTATCGGGTACGCTCGGACGTTTGCTCGGCTCGATTTTTGAGCGTTTTGTGCAGGTTTTCCGCGTGACGTACCCGGTTTGCGCGGCCTGATCGGCCTTCCGGGCAAACTCCGTCACGCTTGCGTGTTGCGTCCCAGCCGTCCCCCTCGTCGTCCGTCCACAGCCACAAGCCGCGTGACCGAACGGCAACGCGGCCTGCCCAGCGCGCCCGTGCGGCTTCTCCTTCAGTTCAGAACGACAATGGCACTCATCGTACACAAATACGGCGGCACTTCGATGGGCTCGGTCGAGCGCATCAAGAACGTCGCGAAACGCGTCGCAAAATGGCATCAGGCCGGGCACCAGATGGTGGTCGTGCCGTCCGCGATGTCCGGCGAAACCAACCGCCTGCTCGGTCTCGCGAAAGAGATTTCGAGCCAGCCGAGCCCGCGTGAGCTCGACATGATCGCGTCGACCGGCGAGCAGGTCAGCGTCGGTCTGCTGTCGATCGCGCTGCAGGAAATCGGCGTCGAAGCCGTGAGCTATGCCGGCTGGCAAGTGCCGATCAAGACGGACAGCGCGTTCACGAAGGCGCGTATCCACTCGATCGACGACGAACGCGTGAAGGCGGATCTGAACGCCGGCAAGGTCGTGATCATCACGGGCTTCCAGGGTGTCGATCCGGACGGCCACATCACGACGCTCGGCCGTGGCGGCTCGGACACGTCGGCGGTGGCGGTTGCGGCTGCGCTCGGTGCCGAAGAGTGCCTGATCTATACGGACGTCGACGGCGTCTACACGACCGACCCGCGCGTGGTCGAAGAGGCGCGCCGCCTCGACCGCGTGACGTTCGAGGAAATGCTGGAAATGGCGAGTCTCGGCTCGAAGGTTCTGCAGATCCGCTCGGTCGAATTCGCCGGCAAATACCAGGTGAAGACGCGTGTGTTGTCGAGCCTGACCGACCCGCTGATTGCGCTCGACGAAGAGATGCGCTCGGGCACCCTGATTACTTTTGAAGAAGACGAGACCATGGAAAAGGCAGTCATTTCCGGCATCGCGTTCCAGCGCGACGAAGCACGCATTGCGGTGATGGGCGTGCCCGACAAGCCGGGCATCGCGTATCAGATCCTCGGCCCGGTCGCCGACGCGAACGTCGACGTCGACATGATCATCCAGAACCAGAGCGTCGAGGGCAAGACCGACTTCACGTTCACGGTTGGTCGCGGCGACTACCAGAAGGCGATGGACATCCTGACCAATCAGGTGAAGGGCCATGTGAACGCGGAGCGCGTGCAGGGCGACCCGAAGGTGTCGAAGGTGTCGGTGGTCGGCGTCGGCATGCGTTCGCACGTCGGTGTCGCGAGCAAGATGTTCCGTACGTTGTCGGAAGAGGGCATCAACATCCAGATGATCTCGACGTCCGAAATCAAGATTTCGGTGCTGATCGACGAGAAGTACATGGAGCTGGCGGTCCGCGCGCTGCACAAGGCATTCGAACTCGACCAGGCACCGTGAATTTTTCGTGATGCATTGAAGAAAATGCATCGCGGAAATTGACGGGCGGTTCGAAACCCTATATTATTTCGTTCTCGTCGCACTGCCTCCCTGGTGCGAGCGAAAGTTTGGGAGACGTGGCCGAGAGGTCGAAGGCACTCCCCTGCTAAGGGAGCATCTGGGCCAAAACCTGGATCGAGGGTTCGAATCCCTCCGTCTCCGCCAAAAGCGGTGACAAAGCCCCGTAAGTTCTCGGACTTGCGGGGCTTTTTCTTTTGTGGCTATCGCCATCGAATCGACTCACAAACTGCTCATGGGATCATGGGCTTGGCTGTTGCAGCGGCTCATCGAGCCTAACTTCGCAAGTTTGAGAATCTCGTTGGTCCGAAGCATTTCCTTGACCTCGCGGGCTCCACATTCGGGCTCGTTGCGCTTGACCCAATCCAGCAGCCTCTGCGGTGTGCAGCCGATCATCGGTGCAATCGATTCAACCGCTGCCCACATCGACGAGTGGTCACTCCGCTACTCGCGTACCAGACGCACCGCTTGCTCGCGGACTTCTCTTGCAAACTTCCTTGGCTTCTTGTCCATGGCTCGATTTCCCTCAAGGGTTCGAGGCTCCACAAAATCCAGCGCAGTTCGCATGGCATTTCATATTCTGGTGACGAGCGAGGACGGCGGTTCGGCCATGGCCAAGTTGTTCAGCGCCGTCTATGGTGCGTACCAGTTCGCGAAGCGATCGTGGGGCGACTGACCTGGACGTATTTCGAGTTGCTGAAGCGCCACTTTACGATTGGGCTGTCCAAGGCAGTGCCGATGGCAAATTTACGATTGCGGACGATGCATGGTCGCGATCCCGAAGTTGATCCTCCGCGATGAACAATTGATGAACCTTCCTGCCTGCGTCATTGCCGACGCCGGCACCGCCCAGCGAATTTGTGGCAACTGACTCGCTGTCGCCGATTGCATCCGAATGCGATGCCTCGGCTCCGATTGACAACGGGCGTGGAGTTTTGTCGAGTCGAACCATAATCTTCAGACTTTAGACTAAAATCGCGCGAGCGACGTGCCGTCGCAACGGCTGCCGTCCTTGTGCCACTGCATTTTGACGGTTGAACCTGAGAGAGATAACGAAATTGGATATCAGATCGTCCGCACTCGGGGACTTGAAGTTGCGCGAGCTCTATGAGGCGATCAGCAACGGCGTTTTGCAGCAGGGCCGACTACTGATGCTGGATACGCCGCTCGGCAAGAATGCGCTGGTGCCGTTACGGGCGCGCGGATCGGCCAGAATCGGGCGCGACTATTCGTACACGATCGACGTTGCGTCGACGCGCGATGACACTGCGCTGCTGTCGCTGATGCATCAGCCCGTGACCTTGCAGATTCAGCAAGTCACTGCTCCCTTTGCGATTCCTGTCTATCGTCCGGTTCACGGCTTCGTGCATCGGGTCGCCTATTTGGGCGGTAATGGCGGCCTTTCGACATACCAGATCGAGTTTTCACCGGCGCTGGTCTTCCTTGAGAAAACTCATAACGAAGAAGGCTGGCTCGAGAAAGACGCCCGGGAGATCATTTCCGACGTGCTTGATCGGTATCCGCAGCTACGCGGACAGTACCGTTTCTCGCTGTTGTCAGATCCTGCCAAGCGTTCGTGGTGCAGGCAAAGCGAATCCGATCTTCACTTTGTGAACCGCTTGGCTGAGGCCGAGGGCTGGTACTTCTACTGGATCCACGAAAACGTTGCTGAAGGCGACGCTCCCAAGACGGCGCTCGTTATCGTCGACCACGTCTCGACTCTCCCAGATGCCAAGGCAGTTGAGTTCATTCGGGCGAACGACAGCAACGAATCGGATGGCTTCGCCCATTGGACAGGGGTGCAGACGATGCAGAGCACGCGCTACATATCGCGTGCATTTGATTACAAGCGGCCCGCGTCCGATTTTCAGGCTGAGAGCGGACTTGCCGCGACGAGCTATGTCACGGAGGAGCGCCGCCAGAAAGTCGAGCGTAGCGTTCCTGATGTGCCGATGACCGTATACGAATCGACGGCGTATGGCTATTCCAGCTCCGACACGGGCGAGGCGCGAGCTCGACGGCTGGTAGAAGCATGGGATGCGCGAGCAAGCCGATATTTTGGTGTCGGAGGCGTGCGCTGGCTCGATGCCGGTTCGCGGTTTGTGTTGAACGGACATCCCCGCCACGAAGGCGGTGATGCGAAGAAGCGAGAGTTTCTG